>NZ_JANSJJ010000006.1:0-22849 GCF_047502715.1 Synechococcus sp. H55.10 | reverse complement strand
GATTTGATTGGGCCTAGCTTGAGCAATTCAGTATTTGAGAAAAAGCCTTGTTTTCGCCACCACCTCCCTCTTTTGCCCGTCCCCCCCTAGACTTTATCCCGCCGGCCTACAAGCCCTGGGTGCTGCGGCTTGTCCACGGGATCCTGCCGCTGCTGTTGCGGCTGAGGGTGCGGCCCTGGCTTCCTTCCGGCATTGCCAAAATCGAGGCTAAGGGCGTGGAGACCCTGGCGCAGCTCTACCACCAGTTTCAGGCGGGCCAGATCCGGCTGATCCTCGCTTTCCGCCATGTGGAGGTGGATGACCCCCTGGTGGGCCTCTACGTGCTCTCTCGCCTGGTGCCCCAGGCTGCCCGTCGCCAAGGGATCCCCCTCCGCAAACCCATTCACGCCCATTTTCTCTACGACCGGGGCATGCCTCTTTGGGGTGGCGAGTGGCTAGGGTGGCTTCTGTCTCGCCTGGGCGGGATCCCTGTGCATCGGGGACGGCGGGTGGATCGGCTGGCGCTGGCGGCGGCGCGGCGCCTACTGCTGGAGGGCCAGTTTCCTTTTGGGATCGCGCCGGAAGGGGCCACCAATGGCCACAGCGAGCGGGTCAATCCTCTGGAGCCGGGAACGGCGCAACTGGCCTTTTGGTGCGCCGAAGACCTGGCCAAAGCCGGTCGTTCGGAAAAGGTGGTTGTGGTGCCCATCGGGATCCAATACCGCTACCTAAAGCCCTCTTGGAAAAAGCTGGAGCGCCTGCTAGGCCACCTCGAGCGCCTCAGTGGCCTGACGCCGCCGGCGGATCCCAAGCCTTCCGCAAACCGCCACTGTGCTCAGCGGATCTGTGGCCTGGCCCACCACCTGCTGGCCCAGATGGAAACGTTTTACGGCCTTCCCCCTCTTCCTTCTGGGGCGCCTTTCAACGCCCGCCTGGAACGGCTGCTCCACACGGCGCTGCAGACAGCCGAGACCTACTTTGGTCTGTCTCCCCAAGGGGACTGGAACAGCCGTTGCCGCCGCATCGAAGAAGCCGCCTGGACCCAGATCTACCGAGAAGAATTGCGACATCCCGGATCCCTGGCTCCGCTGCAGCGGGGGTTGCTCGACTGGAAAGCCCAGCAGGCCACCCTCTACCTACAGCACATGCGCCTGGTGGAAAGCTGCGTGGCCGTGCAGGAAGAGTACTTGCTGAGTAAGCCTTCTTTTGAGCGGCTGGCAGAAAGTGCCCTGATCCTGTTTGATGTCTTGGCCCGCCTGCGCGGCGATCCCTACCCGGCCCGGCCTCGCCTGGGTTGGCGAGAAGTTCAAGTTACGGTGGGGGATCCCATCTTGGTGAGCCAGCGATGGGAACGCCAGTACCGCCAAGGCCGCCAGGAAGCCAGACAGGCAGTAGCCGAGCTAACTCAAGATTTGCAACTTGCTCTCGAGCGCATGATCTCTTGAAGCAGCAATATGCCTGGCTGGCACAGTTGCCTGTGGTAGGGATGCGGAGCCCTTTCTCCCGCTCCCCTCTCCCAGAGGGAGAGGGGCTGGGGGTGAGGGCGGATCCCCCTGGGAGAGCCGACTTTAGTCGGAGGAGTGTCAAGACCATCTATAAGCAATGGCTAGGCCAGTTGCTCCTTTGACGTAGTCAATGTCTTCGCGGAACTTTTTGAGCTCCTGCTTTTAGATTGCATAGGCAGCATCAAGGGCGGTGGTAGGGGAGCCGAGACGCTTTGGAAGTTCCCCTTTCCCAAAAGCAAGAAGACTCAACCTCGGTCGGGTGCTGCCCCAGCTTTTGGGAAGACAGCAGGGGGGATAGAAACAGCCGTTGCGCCAAGGTCTGCCCAAAAAGCAAGGGATCCCTAGAGAAGGGATCCCTCTTCTAAGACCAATTGAGACTAGAACAAATTAGTCGCGCTCAATGTACAAAAAGAGCACGGCCATGGTTACTGCCGGAAGCAGCCAACCGACAATGGGGACGAAAATCCAAGGAAGATAAGCAGCAGCGTAAGAACCGGTCATGGTTTTGCTCCTCTCCAGTGTCTTGACAAGCTTGACAACTAATTCACCAACCCTCGAAAGATGGCGTCGATCCCGGCAAAGTTCTCCAACAGGAAGTAGGCAGCAAAGACGCCACCCATGCCTCCCAAGAAAAATCCTGCCGTCAGATCCCCCCAGCCACGCGCCGTAGATAGAGGATTGGCTCCCGGCGTTTCCGGCTTGTTTCCAAAGGTAACACTGCCATACGCAGACATGCAGGCGGTTCCCAGCAACACAATCACCATGGCCGTGACCAGCCCACCCAAATTGGCCGCCTCAGGATAGTCGCGCAGCGGGCCCACCACGATTTCCGGCCCCACCAAGAAATAGCCATGCGCCAACCCAATCTCCAGCCCCCGCAACAGCGGCGATAGGCCAGGACGGTTGATGGGGAGATTGTTGATAAACAGACGGGTGACAGGAGAATCGCTAATAGGCGTCGAAAGATGCCCCTCGCAGGGATCGTCGTTAAAGGTGCGAATGTAATCCATGTCCGAAGGTCCTGCCTGGAATTTTGCGACTCATTCTACGAGGCTTAAGTTACGCTCTCGGCAACCCATACTCGGATCGTTAAAAAAGTTCACGCTCACTTAACACAGAGATAGCTCCTCAGTTTGAGACTTTTCCCCGGCGCTCCACGCTGCTTCCGGGCTCTGACCCACCAGCAAACGCGAGCCGCTCTGCGCAACTTACGGGGGGAGAAGAGAAAGGCTTAGACTCACCGGCTGGTGGTGAAGAACGAACGGCTTCACCTTGACCTTAAATTATCCTGAATTGCGGGGCTTTGGAACTCTTGTAGCCCCCTTCCTCGTCTCATGAGTCTGGGCAAGCGTTCTGCCCCCGTTCTCTTCCCAGCTTTTCACCCCATTGGCTGGCCTAGAAGTTTGATATCCTATCGGGGGGCTGCTGTTGAAGGTAGCGGCACTTGCCCTTCTTCCCCTGTGAGGCCGTTCGCGCAGACGCGACGGAGTTCTGTATGCAAGCAACCCTCTCCATGACCGGTTCACTCCCTCAAACTAGGGAAGCCTCTCCCCTTCTGGAGACCCTGTTGGTGGTGGATGACGAGGATGCCATTCGGGAGACAGTTGCCCTGGCTTTGGAAGAACAGGGGTATCAAGTTTTACAGGCCGCCGATGGCCGGCAAGCGCTGGAGTTGGTGTATACGGCGGAGCGGCTGGATTTGATGATCCTGGATCTGATGTTGCCCAGCTTGAACGGCCTGGATCTCTGCCGGCTGTTGCGCAGGGAGGGCAACACGCTTCCCATTTTGATGCTGACGGCCAAAAGCAGCGAGACCGACCGGGTGGTGGGCCTGGAGCTTGGCGCCGACGACTACCTGACCAAGCCCTTCGGCATGCGGGAGCTGATCGCCCGCTGTCGCTCGGTGTTGCGCCGGCAGCAGCAGTCCCACCCCAGCGATGCCACGGTGCTCCGCTACGGGGATGTGTGCATGTTTACTCAGGAGTGTCGCGTGTTGGTGCGGGGTGTTGAGGTCAGTTTCTCCCCCAAGGAGTTTCGTCTGTTGGAGCTGTTTATGTCCAACCCCCGCCGCGTCTGGACGCGGGAGCAGCTTCTGGAGCGCATCTGGGGATCCGACTTTATGGGCGACAGCAAAACCGTGGATGTGCACATCCGCTGGCTGCGGGAAAAGTTGGAGCTGGATCCCAGCAACCCCGAGTATTTGGTAACGGTGCGCGGTTTCGGCTATCGCTTCGGCTAGTGTTCTGGGGTGTTTTGAGAGCCTCTCCCACGCCACTGGCGGGCAAAGGAGAGTGCCTCGGCACGGGTTTGGATCTGCCCCCAAGCCTGCGCCTCTTGCAGGGCTTGCAACAACTGACCTACCCAGGGGCCGGGTTTGGCCCCCAAGCTGTCCACCAGATCCTGGCCATCCAGCAGGGGCACCAGATGGGCCAAGGGATCCTGGGGATCTTCGTAGCGCTGAAGCCAAGACTCCAGCTTTTGGGGGTCGCCGCCCGTGGCTGCTGCCAACAGCGCCAGGCCGCCGAACAGGGATCCCGCCTGGTGATAGAGCCGCCACTGTTGCGCAGGGGTGGGGGAGTCGGCCAGAAGAGACTGGAGCTGAGGCAAGAGGTGGTGCAGCTTTTGGATGGCCCGCATTTCTGCGCGGCTGAAGCGCAGCCGTTCCAGTTCGGTTTCCACCACTGCTGCCGGGGTTCCCGCCGGATCCCACAGCAAGGCCGCCAGCACCGCCGCCAGCAGCCTGCTGCTCCCTTCGCGTGAGCGGTGCGGGGCACCTTCCGTCAAAGGTTGGGCCAGCTCTGCCAGGGTGCGGGGATACTGCCGTTGCCAGGTCTCGGCCCACCACCACACCGCTTGAGCTTGAAGGAAGCCCGGACTCTCCGCTTGCAAGCGGGGCAGCCAAGCCTGCAGCAACCCCGCCGCCACCGCCGCCTGCAGGTGGGCCAGCCCCGCCATCCCTGTTGCCAGCAGGGCCACCACCTCTGCTCGCACCCGTTCTGCCGCTACCTGGGCCAAAAGGGGGGCCCGCTCTCGGATCGCCTCCTCGGTGGCCGGATCCAGCGCAAACCCCAGTTGGGCCGCCTGGCGGTAGGCCCGCAGCAGCCGCACCGGGTCGGCGCTCAGGTTGTCGGGGTGTACCATGCGCATCCGGCCCTGGCGAATATCGGCTCGTCCGCCGGTGGGATCCAGCAGTTGCTCCCTTTGCAGATCCAAGGCCAGGGCATTACAGGTGAAATCCCGCTGCTCCAGATCCGCCTCTGGGGTGGGACCTGCCTGCAGCCCCACATCCACAGTTAACTTTGCCAACACCATACGGGCAATCTGCCGCTCGGCATCCAACACCACAAAGCCCGCCCGCAGCCGCCGCGCCACCCCCGCCGCCCACCCCACGGGATCCGCAGCGCACATCAGATCCAAATCCGCCGGCGCTTCCGCATCCTCGGCCCTGCCCCGCAGCCAAGCCAGGTAAGCATCCCGCAGGGATCCCCCTACCCAATAGCTCTCCGGCGGCAGCCACTTCTCAGGAAAAGGCAGCCATTTCCGGAAACAAGCCAGCAGCCATGGCAGGGCTTCGCTCATACGTTCTCGTTCGCGTCGGCGGTGTGAAGCACTTTATAGCTTAAACGGCAGGAAGCGCGGCCCCCCGCCCCTTAGAAGAGTGGGTGTCAGGGAGATTCTCCTACGGAACTGAACTATAGTAGGTACCAGAGCTTGCTGGTTCTTCCCAATAAAGACTGGAGCAACTGACCGTGGGGCTATTCAGCCGATTTTCCCGTGACATGGGCATTGATTTGGGCACTGCCAACACGCTGGTCTACGTGGCTGGGCGAGGCATTGTCCTACAAGAGCCCTCTGTGGTCGCCATCGACCAAAACACCAAGCAACCCCTGGCCGTGGGGGAAGATGCCAAAAAAATGTTGGGCCGTACTCCGGGCAACATTGTGGCGGTGCGCCCTCTGCGAGATGGGGTGATCGCCGACTTTGACACGGCGGAGATGATGCTCAAACACTTCATCCATCGCGTGCACGAGGGCCGCTACCTGATTGCTCCGCGCATTGTGATCGGGATCCCCAGCGGCGTAACCGGTGTGGAGCGACGGGCGGTAATGGAAGCGGCCCTGCAAGCCGGCTCGCGGGAGGTGTATTTGGTGGACGAGCCGGTGGCAGCAGCGATCGGGGCCGGCCTGCCGGTGCAAGAGCCCACCGGGAACATGATCATCGACATCGGCGGCGGCACCACCGAGGTGGCTGTCCTGAGTTTACAGGGGATCGTGCTGAGCGAGTCGGTGCGAGTGGCGGGAGATGAGCTGAGCGAAGCCATCATCCAGTACATGAAAAAAGTTCACAACCTCACCATTGGGGAGCGCACCGCTGAAGAGATCAAGATTCAGATCGGCTCTGCTTACCCGATTCAAGAGGAGCTGAGCATGGAAGTGCGCGGGTTACACCTGCTCTCCGGCCTGCCCCGGACCGTCACGGTGAAAAGCACCGAGATTCGCGAGAGCATGGCCGAGCCCCTCTCGGTGATCGTGGAAGCCATTAAGCGCACCCTGGAGCGCACGCCGCCGGAGTTGGCCGCCGACATCATCGACCGCGGCATCATGTTGGCCGGAGGGGGAGCGTTGCTCAAGGGCCTGGATGCTCTGATCAGCCATGAAACCGGCATCCTAGTTCACATCGCCCCCGATCCCCTCAGTTGTGTGGTGCTGGGTACTGGGCGGGTTTTGGAGGATTTTAAAACCTTGGGTCGAGTGTTGAGCGGCAGCTTCAAGGGCTAGAGGAGTTTTTCCCATCCCTGATTTGAGGTGTGAGTCGAGTGGGTCAGAGAGGTATCGCTTGAATCGGCTACGCCAATGGTGGAGGCGCCATGGTTTGGGGCTGCTCCTGTCTGCTCTAGCGATGGGGGCTGCATTAGGACTGCGCCAAACCCAAGGATCCCTGTTGGTGGAGTTGTACACTTGGATCACTGCCCCGGCCCGTCCGCCTGTGGATCCCGCCGCGGTGCTCAGCCAGGCTGCCACCCGTGAGCTGCAAGCCCTGGTAGCCGAGTTGCAGTACCAAAATCGCGAGCTGAAGCGGCTGCTGCAATTTACCGAGCAAATGCCCCAAGCGGGGATCCCGGCAGCCGTGGTGGGCCGCAGCGCCGATCACTGGTGGCAACAGCTCACCCTCAACCGTGGCAGCCGGCACGGAGTCAGGGTGGGAGATGTGGTCATGGCGCCGGGCGGGTTGATCGGGCGAGTCGAGTCGGTTACTCCCAATACCAGCCGGGTGCTCCTGATCAGCGATCCCACCAGCCGTGTCGGGGTGATGTTGAGTCGCAGCCGATACATGGGCATCTTGCGAGGTACGGGCACCCAAAGCGCTGTTTTGGACTTTTTCGACAAGGCTCCCAAAGTCGAGGTGGGGGATGTGGTGGTGACCGCGGGCCTCAGCAGCTTTTATCCAGCCGGGGTTGTGGTAGGAACGGTTCGAGCGGTCAACTTGGACGCCAGCCCTGCTCCTCAAGCCACTGTCGAACTGTCGGCGCCGCTGGGCCTCTTGCAATGGGCCTTGATCTACCGCTATGCGCAACCTTCTGCTTCTTAAGCTTGGGTCTTGCCTCAATTGGGTGGTGACTGCCCTCTCAGGGGTGCTGGCAGCGGTGGCCCCTTGGTGGCGAGGGCCGGGCTTGGAGCTGGCGGGCCTAACCCCCGATTGGCCCTTGATCTGGGTGGTGTGCTGGAGCGTGCGGCGCAAGGCTTGGCAGGGGGCTGTTGCCGGGATCACGCTGGGTTTTCTGCAAGATGCGCTGACCAGCCCTTGTCCTACCCATGCGCTGGGGCTGGCCGTAGTCGGGATCCTCACCGCCAAGTTGCAAAAACAACGCTACATGCAGGAAGACTTCATTTCGGTGGCCTTGATCGTCTTCGGTATGGTGGTGATCGCCGAAACCCTGATGGCGCTGCAATGGATGTGGCTCGTGGCCTCGCAGGGATCCGAGAATCTGGATCCAGCAGGAATGCAAACTTGGCTGGATGGATTGCAGTCTCTCAGCAGCACCGGCGGCGATGGCCAGCGTTCTCTGGAGAGCATCTGGTGGAACCATCAACGCAATGCCCTCACATCTGCCATTTTAAGTAGCCTGTGGGCACCTGCCCTCTATTGGCCCCTCAGCCGTTGGTGGCAATTTCAAGAGCGAGACCTAAGAGAGAGCTAGCTTCAGCTCCGACCCCCGTTTTCGCCTAAAATGACAAAGCCATCTGCGGCCCGCCGGCAATCTTGAGCCAACTGGCCGCATTGAGATTGGATGGATTCAAATTCAGTGGGAGGGATCCATGCCCCATACCATCGTCACCGACGTTTGCGAAGGCATTGCCGACTGTGTGGAGGCCTGCCCCGTCGCCTGCATTCACCCTGGCGACAGCAAAAATGCCAAAGGCACCGACTACTTCTGGATCGACTTTGCCGCCTGCATCGACTGTGGCATTTGCTTGCAGGTTTGCCCGGTAGAAGGCGCGATTTTGCCGGAGGAAAAGCCGCATCTGCAGCGAGTGCCCTGCTAGGCTGGTGGGCTGCTTCATTCTGCTTGCTAAGCTTTGATGGCCCTCTAGCCCAGAGAAGCCAAGGCCACAATGCCGCTGGTCAGCCAGCTCAGGGCCAGGATCCCTCCTAGGAAAGCCAAGGGGATCAGGCCCACCAGGCGCCACCACTCCAGATCCAGCGCCACCGCCGCCGCCCGCACCTGCCAAACCACAAACCACAGCAGTGCTGCAAAGCCCAGCAGGGATCCCGCCACGCCGCCCAAGGATTGGGCAGGCCCCAGTAGCAGCCACGGCAAACCGGCAAACCCCGTCAAGCACAGCAGCGCCGCAAAGGAAGGGGCGGCCCGCCCCAAGCAAAAGGCCAGCAACTGCAACAAAGCCGCCAAACCCACCCAGCCCAGGGATCCCATCAGTACCGCCAGTACCATGCTCGGCAGGCTTGCTCCGGAGCGGCGAATGACCTCCAGGATGTTAAGCAGCCCCACCACCCCAAAGGCTTGCCAGAGAACAGGCCGTTCCCGTAACGCCCGAAACGTGCGCTCCGGCAGAAACCAGGCGCCGTAGATGTTGTCTAACCAGGAATTGAGCATGGCCGGCAAAAAGTCAAGCTGCCTTTCATCTTAAGCCCTTGCTGAGCACTTGACAGGCACACCCCAAAAATGCGGTATGATCGACGAAGAATTCTGCGGCGTTGGTGACTGCCGTTATGTTTTTGCGATCGATACCCTTCGACAATTAGGATGGGAAGTGGATGTGAGAGCAGTAGGCCAAACTTGATTTGGAAACTATCGACAATCATCCCCGATATCCTACACTGGATTTTCCAGGTCGAAAACCACGGTAAAACGGCGCAACAGTATTCTCAAGAAGATCCTCGAAAGGGGATCTTTTTGCTGCTTGAAGGTTGCAGTTAAGTTTGTAGAGCCATTTCAAATGGCAATGAAACGTTTCTCTACGTCGTTATTGCTAGGCAAGGTTGTCCTATCCCTAACTCCCCTCTCCCAGAGGGAGAGGGGCCGGGGGTGAGGGAGACATTCAAATGACTATTGGGACGGGATCCCCTAAGAGGCTTGTTGTTAGTTTTGCACAGGCGGGACGCGGCGCAAGTTCAACAGCACCCTTGCGCTGAGGGGGCGGGTGTTGGCCAGTAGCCCCACGCTCAGCAGCAGCCAACGGTTCAAGGTGGTGCCGGCCAGCAGCCAAGCCATCAACAGGGCTGCCCCTCCCCCTTCTACCCCTGCCGCCAAGACCCAAGCCCGGCTACCTTTCCAGCGCCGAGACAAGATGGCCCATTGCAGCCCACCAACGCCAATCCCCGCCAGCAAGCCGCGCGGTACATCTCCCATCGTCCGCAAGGCGTTCTGGAGCCAGGGATCCGTCGGAGAGATGGCCATCCCCACCTGGGGAGCCAGGAAATCCGCCGCCGCCCAACCCAGAGCCGTGGCCAGCAGCGTGGCCGCCACCCACCCCACAGAGACCTGTCGCCGCAACACCACCCACTGTAGCAGCCCCATCAGCAAGCCAAGGCCGGCCCCGGCCACTGCCCCTTGCAATGATCCCAAAGCCGCCAGCACAGGAGCCAGTGCCCCCAACCCCAGGTAGCCGATCCCAGCCGCCCCCCCATTGGCCAAGAGCCAGCCCAACGCATTGCTCAAGCTTGGCCCATTGTGCAGCAGGTGAGGGGCAGACTTGCTGCTGACGTGTTCTTCTTGCCCAACTTTCTGTTCCACCTCGCGCAGGCCCTGTTCTGCCGAGGGGTTACCCGGCTCCAGCCGCAGCACTCCTTGATAGTCCATCTGGGCAAGGCCCCAATGGCCCTGCCGCTGGTGGGCCAGGCCGCGGTACAGATAGTAGCGGGCTTCGTTGGGGGCGCTCTGGATCAGCTCGTTGAGCAGGTGGACGGCCATTTTGTATTCGCCTGCCTCGATCAAATGCACCGCCCGCTGGAGCTTTTCCGCCTCAGCTTCCGACGCAGCCGCCTGCTGGCCAAACCCCGCAGGGATCCGCTGAAGAGGAATCTGTTGAGGAGGAGCCGAGGAGGTGGGAGTCGAGCTCTGATCCCCATAGACGGCTCGGAGCTGCTGGGCCAGCTCCTCCATGGTGGCCGGGCGAAGGGCAGGGTCTTTCTCCAAGCAACGCAGCACCACCCTTTCCAGAGCCTCAGGGATGGGGTGGGGCAGCGGATGGTCTTGAAAGGGGCGGGGCTGTTGGAAGTTGTGGACGTGGTACCAGCCCTGCAGGGTATCAGTCTCCGGCTCGAAGGGCAGGGCACCGGTTAACAGCTCGTACAGCACCACCCCCAGCGAATAGATGTCGGAGCGGGCATCCAGCTTCTCTCCCCGCATCTGCTCCGGGGAAGCATAGACCATCGTGCCCAAAAAATACCCGGTTTGCGTCAGGCCACGGGAGGTCTCCCCCATGAGCTTGGAAATGCCGAAGTCGAGGATCTTGACCCGTTCCTTGCCGTCGGGCCCTTTTTGCACAAAGATGTTGCTGGGCTTGATATCGCGGTGGATGACCCCTCGAATCGAGTGTTTGCCCAGATCCATGTGAAAGTTGTGGGCGTGGTGCAGGGCCGAGCAAATTTGCAATGCCAAGTTCACCACCCGCTCTGGGCGCAAGGGGCCTTCCCGTGCCAACACATAGTCCAACCCCTGGCCGGTGTAGGGTTGGGCATTCAGGTACTCCATCACCAGGTAGGGCTGGTTTTGGTAGAGGCCATAGGAGCGCACCTGCACAATGTTGGGGTGCTCGCCCAACAGAGCGCTGACCCTGGCCTCGTCCAGGAAGCGCTGCTGCAGTTGCTGGTAATACTCCGGCTCCATGTCTGGCGGCGGCGGGCGCAACAACTTGACGGCCACCGGCTCGTCATTCAACTGGGTATCCACCGCCTCGAACACATTGCCGTAGCCACCCTCGCTGATGTGGTGGGTCAGTCGGTAGCGGTTGCCGATCAGTTGTCCAATGAGGCGCTGGTTCATGGAGGAGGACGGCCAGCCGAGGAGAGGACTTACCTAAATGATTCTAGTCAGCTTGAGGGCGCAAGACCTGTTTGTGAGGGATCCGCTGCCATTGCCAACCTTTTTCGCCCCAAAAGCTGGGGATCCCGCTAGGATTGGGGCATGGGTGCTCTTTGTGAAACCGCCTCTCCCTCCCCCTTCTGGCTGGAGGTTACCGAGTTTGCCCTGCAGGCCACGGCAAAGGTCGGATCGCAGCTCTTGGCAGACTTTGGCCAGGCCTCCTCTACAGAAAAAGCGGACGGCAGCTTGGTAACCGCTTCTGACAAATGGGCAGATGACACGTTTCAAAAGGCAATTGCCGCGGCCTATCCGGCTCACGGCTACCTGAGCGAGGAGTCCAACCACATTTTCCCGGAGGAAGAGTGGTGCTGGGTGGTGGATCCCTTGGATGGCACCACCAATTTTGCCCGCGGGATCCCCATCTGGGGCAGCTCGCTGGCGCTGTTGCACTGGGGCGTGCCTGTGTTTGGCTGTGTGCATCTGCCGCCCATCCGCCAGACTTTTTACGGCTACTGGCCTCAGTTTGCGGGCGATGCGCCGGCAGGAGCTTTTCTCATCCGCCACGACCGGGATCCCGTCCGTCCTCGGCCCATCCACCCCAGCACCGCCCCACCCGGCCCCAACCAACTGTTTAATTTTTGCTCCCGCAGCAGCCACTGGATTAGCCCGCAATTTCCCTGCAAAGCGCGGATGTTGGGGGGCGCTGCCTACAACCTGCTGGCGGTGGCCAGCGGCAGCCTTTTGGGAGCAGTAGAACGCTCACCCAAGATCTGGGATGTGGCGGCGGTGTGGGCCATCGTCAAGGGGGCCGGCGCCGTTTGGGAGCCCCTTGGCCCTGCTGACCCGGATCCCGGAAGGCCGTTGATCCCCGGCAAGGACTATGGCCGGCTGACCTATCCGACGCTGGTGAGCGCTCAGGACAGGTGGATCCCGCTATTTCGGGCTTTCATTGCTCTGTAGCTCTCGTAAACCGCCTGGACGTTGTACCAGTTGAGGAAGCAAACCCGACACAGCTCCAAGGCCAACTGCGAGCGGCCTTGCCGGATCAACCAGCGCAGCAGCGGCTCTAGCCGCTTCTCGTTCAGCCAGCCCCCCAGCGACAGCAGGCCCCATAGGCATTGATGCAGAGGCGTCAGTTGGATCATCAGGCGCACGGCCCAAGTGGGGTGCTTTTGGTAAAAGAGGATGCCCATGCGGCCCCGCTGCCGCTCCCGCTCGATGAGGGCTGGGATTTGCGCTAGCTCGAAGGGCGGATGCCAGTGGTAGCCGGTGGCCTGGGGGCACTTGACCAGGCGCAGGCCCAGGTGCTTCAGCCGCACCCCCAGCTCCAGGTCTTCCCAGCCGTAGAGGTGAAACCGCTCGTCAAAGGGGCCGGCAGGGGTTTCACAAGCCCGCTCCAGCCAATGGCGGGCGATGGCCACATTGCCGGTGGCAAAGAAGGCTGCCGAAAAATCGGTGGGCTTGAAGGGCTCGGAGCAGGGATCCTGGAAATTGCAGGTGTTGATCACCCGCCCATAGGTGAAGACCTTGGCTTCCTGGAGCGAACTGGGATCCCCCTTGACGCCGTGTCGCCGCAGCATCTGGGCATGAGCGGCCAAGAAATGATCCACCACCACCAGGTCGCTGTCGATAAAAACAATGATGGATCCCTGGGCATGGCGAAACCCCAGGTTGCGGGCGGCAGCAGGGCCGCGGTGTTCTTGGCACAAAAGCTTTATCGGCGGCAAATCTGGCGGCTGGCTCTGCAGCCATTCCACCGTGCCGTCGGTGGAGCCGTCGTCCACCACCACCACCTCGTAGCCGTCGTAGGGGCCAGGCTGCTGCTGGGCCAAAGCTTGCAGACATTTCTGCAAGATGGGACGGCGGTTGTAGGTGGGGATGATGACGCTGATGTACACCGGGGATCCCTGGCTCGTAAGGCAAACCCTACTCCTAGAGTCAAGGGGTTTTTCTATACGGCTAGAGAGCTTTGAGCAGCTCTGCCGATTGGCGCACCGTCTCGAAAAAGTGATGGACATTGGCCTCCGGAGTGGTGTGGTGCACGCCGTGGCCCAGGTTCATGATGTGGCCGCGGGGTCCCGCCTTTTGAATCACCTCCAGGGTGCGCTGCTGGATGAATTCCGGGGATCCCAGCAACACCATCGGGTCGAGATTGCCCTGCACCGCCAGGGATCCCAGGCGGGCCCTGGCCTCGGCCATGTCGCTCATCCAATCGAGGCTGAAGACATCGATGCCAGCTTTGCCCACCCGCTCCAACAAAGCGGCGCTGCCGTTGATGTAGAGAATGAGCGGCACCTGCGGATACCGAGCTTTCACCTGATCCACAATTTGCTTTTGGTAGGGCAAGGCCCAAGCTTCGTAATCGCCGGGGCTGAGCTGGCCGGCCCAGGTGTCAAACAACTGCACCACCTGGGCACCGCACTCGATCTGGTAGATCACGTAGCGGGCAATGCTATCCGCCAGCTTGCTCAGCAACTGATGCAACATCTGCGGCTGAGTGAAGGCCAGGCTCTTGATATGGGCATAATCTTTGGAGCTGCGGCCCTCTACGGCGTAGCAGGCCAAGGTCCAGGGGGAGCCGACAAAGCCCAGCAGCGTTGCCTTCCCTTCCACCTCGCGGCGCAAGGTGCTGAGTATGGTCTTGATAAAGGGCAGGCTTTCTTCCGGCTCTAAGAGACGGATTTGGTCGATTTGGGCCTGGGAGCGGATTGGCGGGTCGATGATCGGCCCCTGCTGCTCCACCAGCTCAAAGGGGATCCCCATGCCCTCAAGGGGGGTGAGGATGTCGCTGAACATAATGACGCCGTCGGGGGCAAAGGCGCGAAACGGCTGCAACGAGATCTCAATCGCCAGCTCCGGGATCTCGCAGCGCTGCTTGAAGGTGTATTTGCTCTGCAGCTCACGGTAGACCGCCATGTAGCGCCCCGCCTGGCGCATCATCCAAACCGGAGGACGATCCAGCACCTCCCCACGGGCCGCCCGCAGCAGACGGTCGCCATCGCCAAGCTGAGCAGATGAGTGGGACATAAGAAGACCAAGCCGGCTGAAGATCCTTAATGCATCCTGACATTGGGGGGACGGCTAGCGCAAGCTTGCGGATCCCCTATGCCGCCGCGTGCAGGGTATCAAGATAGAGTTTTAGCGGCTCAAGCAGGGATCCCGACCTGGAGTGGACATGAGATAATGTCGGCTTGCAAGCCTGTTGTAGAACTACTCGACAGGGATCCCCCCATTGCCGAGTTGAGAGGAAACCCCGCTTGGTTGCCCAAACCTTTGACCTGAAAGTCTATCTGAGCCGGCGTCAGCAACAGGTGGAAGAGGCGCTTTCTGCAGCTCTGGTTCCCGCCTATCCGGAGCGCATTTACGAGGCGATGCGCTACAGCCTGCTGGCGGGGGGAAAACGCCTGAGGCCGATCCTCTGTCTGGCGGCCTGTGAGTTGGCCGGCGGCTCCGTGGAGCAGGCCCTGCCCACTGCCTGCGCCCTAGAGATGATCCACACCATGTCGCTGATCCATGACGACCTGCCGGCCATGGACAACGACGATTTTCGCCGCGGCAAACCCACCAACCATAAGGTGTTCGGCGAAGACATTGCCATCTTGGCGGGAGATGCGCTGCTGGCTTTTGCCTTTGAGCATATTGCCAGCCAAACTCAGGGGGTACCGCCGCAGTTGGTGCTGCAAGTCATTGCCCGCATTGGCCACGCAGCGGCGGCAACCGGCTTGGTGGGGGGCCAGGTGGTGGATTTGGAGTCGGAGGGCAAAGCCATTTCCCTGGAAACTTTGGAGTACATCCACAGCCACAAGACGGGCGCTCTGCTGGAAGCCTCGGTGGTCTCAGGCGGGATCCTGGCAGGGGCTGATGAAGAGCTGCTGGCCCGCCTGGGCCACTACGCCCGCGACATTGGCTTGGCTTTTCAGATCGTGGACGACATTTTGGATATCACTGCCACCAGCGAGCAACTGGGCAAAACGGCAGGCAAGGATCAAGCTGCCGCCAAAGCCACCTACCCCAGCTTGTTGGGCCTAGAGGCTTCCCGGCAAAAAGCCGAGGAGCTGATCCAATCGGCCAAGGAGGCGTTGCGCCCCTACGGATCCCGGGCCGAGCCACTGTTGGCCCTGGCAGATTTCATCACTCGCCGTCAGCATTAGGACAGGACAAAAGGACAAGATTCAGATGGGATCCCTGTCCCCCTGTTAAAGACCCTGGTCGCG
Organism: Synechococcus sp. H55.10; assembly: GCF_047502715.1. Taxonomy (NCBI): domain Bacteria; kingdom Bacillati; phylum Cyanobacteriota; class Cyanophyceae; order Synechococcales; family Synechococcaceae; genus Synechococcus; species Synechococcus sp. H55.10. Next base: position 7,607 of record NZ_JANSJJ010000006.1, on the reverse strand, counting down.
TTCTGGTGCCGGAGAGCTCTATGCTGCAACAGTTGATGGCCAACCACGTCCTCTGGGTTGCTCTGCTGGCCAGTGGTTTGGCCCAGGCCATGAAGCTGATCCTGGCCTATGTGCGGTCGGGCAAGCTCGACCTGCGGGTCTTGGTGGAGACGGGGGGGATGCCCAGCTCCCACGCGGCGCTGGTGACGGCTTTGTCGGTGGGGGTGGGGATCCAGGAAGGCTGGGACAGCCTGCTGTTTGCGGCGACGGTGGTTTTTGCTTTGGTGGTGATGTACGATGCTGCTGGGATCCGCCAGGCCGCCGGCAAGCAGGCGCGGGTGCTGAACCGTCTCCTGGAAGAATGGTTTGAAGAGAAGGGCGCCGATCGTTTCCAAGAACCTTACCTGAAGGAGTTGCTGGGCCACACGCCTGTTCAGGTTATTGCCGGCGCTGCTTTGGGAGCAGCGTGTATCACCTTGTCGTTTGCCCTGGGAGTCAACTAACGACAATTGGGGCATGCTAGAGCAGAAGGAGTGCGGATGGTCATGAGTTCTCAACCGCGTCCGATCCAGCGTTGCCCCGCCTGTGGCAAGCCGATCCCGGCCTATCGATATAAGTCCCCCTACTGCGACCACTGCGGCTGGCGGGCGGCCTCAGCCGGAAAAGGTGGATCTGGGGGCCAGAGAGTCAGAGCTCAGGGGAATAGGATTCAACAACACCTGCAGCGCCTCAGCCTGCCCCCTCTGTTGCAGCCGCTGTTGAAGTTCGACTTTTACCTCTATCTGGGCTGGGGGATCAGCCCTCTGTTTCCGCTGGTGGTGGAGCGACCGCTGCTGGCCGAATCCAATTACCTGTTGTTGATCCCCCTTCTGTTGAGCTGGGGGCTGCTCTATCTGGCGGTGCGGGATCTGCCCCTGCCCCAGGACTTGCGGCTGCCGCGGCTGCTGTTGGATGTGGCGTTTATCCTGCTGCCCTTCTTCCAAAAAATCAACGTCTCCAAAGCCCCCAACCGACCCTACTGGAATGCCCTGCTCATCTGGGTCATCGGGATTTTGCTGGCTGCTGCCTTGTGGCTGTGGAGCTTCAGCCTGCTCTTGACGGCGGTGACGTTGCTGTTGACCAGCTTCTGCACGCTGCTGTTCTAGCCGAGATGGTTGACAAACACTCCAGCCTTCCATGAGCACTCCTGCATAGGCAAAACACGCAGCTCAGCTTTGACACTCCCGCTGACTATCGCAACCCTTGCATGGGAGTTCTGTAGCCAAGCGGGATCCTACCTACGCAAGAGATAGTCCTTTCAAACAGCAATGAAACGTTTCTCTATGTCATTATTGCTACGCAACGCTGTCGCGAACGCGCTGCCCTAGCTCCCCTCTCCCTCTGGGAGAGGGGCTGGGGGTGAGGGGCTGGCAGCAAAGTGTCTTAATCTTGTTTGAAACGACTATTACAGTAGAGAAGTAGACAACGCTGGAAGAAGCTGTATGCGGCTCACCAGCTTGCAACTCAGGAGCCAAAGGCCGAGATTCCCCACCGCTGCAAGCTGTCGAAGGCGGTGTAGGCCGTCAGATCCGGCTGCAGGGGCGTAATCGACACATACCCTTGGGCAACCGCCTGCACGTCGGAACAGGGATCCACTCCCTCTTCCACCACTTCCCCCGCCAGCCAGTAGTAGGCCTTGCCGCGCGGATCCAGCCGCTTTTCATAGATATCGGTGTACTTGCGCCAGGCCAGGCGGGCCAAGACCATGCCGCGTATCTCCGTCAGCGCCACCGGTGGGACATTGATGTTCAACAGCAGCGGCTTCTCTAGGGGCTTCAGGCTCAGCTTCTCCAGCAGCGTCAGCACCACCTGGGCCGCCGGCTGAAAATCCTGGTGGGTAAAGCTGGCCAGGCTCACCGCCAGGCTGGGGATCCCTTCCAATAGCCCTTCCATGGCCGCTGAGACGGTGCCGGAGTAGAGCACATCGGTGCCCAGATTGGCTCCCTGATTGATGCCGGAAATCACCCAATCGGGAGGATAATCCAATAGCCCGTCCAGACCCAGCTTGACACAGTCGGAAGGTGTGCCCGAACAGGCCCAGGCTTGCACCTCTGGCGGAAACCCCTCCTGCACCGGATCCACCCGCAGCGGTTTGTGCAACGTCAAGGCGTGGCCGGTGGCCGAGCGCTCCCGATCCGGACAGACTACTGTCACCTGGTGTCCGCCCATCTGAGCCAGCGCTGCCGCTAAACACCGCACCCCTGCCGCCTGGATGCCGTCATCGTTGCTAACGAGAATGTTCATCGGTGCCACTCCTCACCGCGTCCAAGCAGCCCGGCTGCCCCTACTATGCTATCTGCTGCTGAGCCCACAGCCGGCCAGGAGCCAGGAAAAAATGAAGAGTGCGGCTTCTGTATGTTACCATTAGACGTAGCCTTATAAACAACATCCGTATAACCACGGTGTTGCTCCATAAATCTTGAGTGTCATTATGAAGCTAAGGTAAAGCTACTACCGAAGCTCCCTTCCTCTTGGTTTATCCTTCCGTTAGGGTCTGGCCTTTTCTTTACAAACTCTTTTGATGGCTCGATGGAGCGGAAGAGGCGGCAAAGTTCACCTAGTTACTCAATTGACAGGAAGCCTATCCCATGTCCCTAGTTTCCATCACATCGGCAGCGGAGGCTCAGGAATGGCGGGAGCTCTGCCAGTGGGCCGAGGAGCACTACCGCTGTCGCACTTTTCCCAAGGACGTGCGCATCCCCACCCGTCCGGGCCTGGTCTACATCCCCCAAGAAGGCGTGGTGCGCCTAGTTAGCCAAACGCCGGAGCGGCGGGAGGTTTTTGTCGGGTTTATCACGCCCGGCGTGCCCTTTGAGCTGAGCAACCCGGAGCGCTTTGAGCTAAAAGCTTGCACCCATGTCGATCGCACCACGGTAATGTGGTTTTACTGGCAGGATCTGGAGCAGTGGCCCTACTTGCACCAGAAAATTCAAGAAAGCTTCCGCCAGCAACTGCAACGCAAGCTGCTCTGGCTAGGCAACTTGGGCCAACGGCGTGCCATTGACCGCCTCAAGGGGTTCCTAACGCTGTTGATTGAAGAGTACGGGCAGCCCTGTGAGCAGGGGATGTACCTTCCCTGGACTCTGACCCACGCCCAGATTGGGGACGCCATTGGGGCTACGCGCGTAACGGTCACTCGCCTGCTGGGATCCCTGCGCTCGAAAGGGTTTGTGCAGGTGCTGGATCAAAACTTAATTTGCCTTCCCAACGGGGTGAAGCTGCAGTCCGTGCCCAAAAAGGCGGCTAGCGCCTAAGCTATGGGCCTGCAGCTCTACTACCGTGCCTGGGGCAAAGGGATCCCTTCCCTGCCCATCCTGCTGCTCCACGGCCATCCGGGCAATGCTGACTGCATGGAAGTCTTTGCCGAGGCGGTGGCGGGGATCCACCCCTGTGTGGCGCCGGATCTGCGCGGCTATGGGCGTTCGCAGGTACGGGATCCCTTTGAGATGCCGGCTCACCTGGCGGACTTGCAGGAGCTGCTGGATTGCCTGGGTTGGCAGGAGTGTCTGGTGTTGGGCTGGTCGTTGGGTGGGATCCTGGCCCTGGAGTTGGCCTTGCGCCTGCCGCAGCGGGTCAAGGGCTTGGTTTTGGTAGCCAGCGCCGCCTGTCCTCGTAGCAACCATCCCCCCAGCACCGTTTGGGATCAGCTTAACACCGGCATTGCTTCGCTGCTCAACTGGCTTTGGCCCGGCTGGAGTTGGAACATCGACACCTTTGGCCGCCGCTCTCTTTACCGCTACCTCATCCAGCAACACACCCCAACCGCCTATCGCTATCTGGCCCAGGCAGCTTTGCCTGCCTATCTGCACACCTCTCACCAAGCCCGCCGCGCTTTGCGCACCGCCCTGCAACAGGGCTACAACCGTGAGGGGGAGCTGCAGCACCTGCGCCTACCTGTGTTGCTCCTGGCCGGCGAGCGGGATCGCCACATCACCGCCGCTAGCAGCTTGGCCACCGCCCGCCTTCTACCCCAGTGCACCTGCATTGTCTATCCCGATGTGGCCCACCTCTTCCCGTGGGAGATCCCTGAACAGGTAGGACGGGATCTGCGTCGCTGGCTTAGCGCTCAGGACTGGGACAAAGGGAGCTCTTCTAACCCACCCTCAGCGGGGGAAGCCGCAGCTTGAACTTGGACCAGCTTGCGCAGCCGGGCAAAAGCTTCTTCCTCCAGCCGGATCTGCTGCTGCTGCTGTTCTTCCGGGGTGCGCAGGCGTTTCCCCAGCGGCTGTTGCAGCGTGCCCAAAAGTAAGGGCTCGGAGACGCCCGGCTCAGGATGGATGACGGTGCGGGCCTGCAGAGTAAACACCGGCGAACCGGTAGAGAAGCGACCTGGGGATCCCAAATCGCTGGCCGCCTGCTTCAGCGTGAGGATCAGGTGCTCTGGGGTAATGTCCGGGCTGACGGCGATGACCGCCCGCTCTGCCCCTTGGTCATAGACCGTGGTGTAGGGGGCAGCGCCGGGAATGCGGGAGCGAAAGATCGGCCCCAAACTGAGGGCAAAACAGCCCGCCGTCAAAACCAGGGTGAAGGCCGTGTAGCCCACCAGCGAAAACTTCCAAGGCCAGTTGCGGATCCAGGCCAGCAGGGTAAGCAGAGCCAGCAGGCCCGCCACCCCCAGCCCCACCTGGGTGGCAGAGGCGAAGAAAGATTGCAAGGATCCATCCATCATTTACAGGGAGAAGGAGTTCGGACTCAGCAGTCTCATCTTAAGCAATCTGGCAATCCTCTCAACTGCTTGCTGGCTCTAGCCGGGAGGAGATAGGCTTGCGACTCCATCTGCCAAACCAGCTCTCGCTGATCCCAGAAGTGCCGGCAGCTCTGTGCCTTTTAGAACTGTTTTTTATGCTACTGAATGAGCATTGCTGGCAAGAAGAACGCTGAAAACAATGCGAAGGAAACGAACGACGGTATCAGCAAGATGGATATAATGCCAGCGAAGCGGCTTGAGAACTGTTGGCATGTCATCTTCAACCCTATCTGATGGAGCGCATCACCGGCTTGATTCTACGGATCCCTCGGTAGCTTTGCAGACCGCGAGAGACTCACTATTTGACCTCGGCAACCTCACCGCTGGGATCGTTAACGAATACCACGAGGTAGTCAGCAACTCCGTGCTGCTGGAGAAGCTGGAGGACTTTCGGGTTGTCTACGAAGAGGCCGTTGCCCGCCTACGGAAGCCCTCCTTCCGGATTGCCACCATTGGCACCACCTCTTCAGGTAAGTCCACCATTGTCAACGCTCTCATTGGTCGGAAAATCGCGCCTATCGAGGCGCAGGAGATGAGCGCCGGGATCCTGCGGATTAGGCACGGCGAGCGGAGCAAGTTAGTTATCCACAATACAGAAGGAGCCACCTGGGAATGCGGCACGTGGGAAGACCTGAGGGACGAAGAGATCTACAGCAGGCTCAAGCTGACAATGGAGGCTTACCACCAAGAGCGGCGAAAGAAGAGGAAGAAGGAAGATAAAACCGAGGTAGTCATCTCTATTAAACCTGCCTGAGGGCTTACAGGTTGAGATTTATGACTTGCCTGGCCTGAACTCAATCCAAGATAGAACAAGCCTCAGGATCATCCAAGAGCATGTCAGCAAGTGCTTTAGCCTCGTTGCACTGGATTACTCTCAGACAGATTGGCAAAGACGAGAAGCCCTCTTGAGAGAGCTAAAAGATGTTGTGGAGTTTCTCCGAGGTCAAACCAGCTTGATGATTTTCTTGCTCAATAGGGTTGACATGCGAAATCAAACCGACAACCCTCTAGAGCAAAAGGTCGAGGAGCTGAGAGAGGAAATTAAGGAGATTCTGGATCTTCCAGAGCTGCCTTTTATCATTCCGCTCTCTGCTAAGGCGCTCTTCTATGCCCAATGTGCCTGGGGAGCCAACTCTTCCGAAGGATCGGATGTGGATCCCAGTACTAAACAATGGATGCTCAGCGCTCTTTTTGAAGACTGTGCTAATCTCATCAAGGCTTCTACAAGAGGTGATAGGGAGCTGAAGTCTTGGATAGCAGACCTTGAAAACAAAGTCGAGGAAGGGCAGGCAATATCTGACAATGACACTAGGCTCTTGCTTGGCTACATCCGAGAGTGGAGCGGCGGCAACTTGCTATGGAGAGCATTGCGAGAAAGGATTCAAGCAGACACTGCAAGAGTTGTTATTCTCCCGGCAGTGCTACAAGTGATCAACTCAGCTAGAGAGATTAGCAGTGCCCTAGATGTCATAATCAATACAAGACGAATTCAGACGCTAGAGGAAGTAGATAGGCAAAGAAAATATATTCAAGAGAGACAAGAGCAATGCAAGGAAGCAATCAATCAAGTTGCCCAATCGTTTATCGCTGACATTACAGACTTACTCAACCAAGTTGCCAGTGCTAGTGGCACTCCTGAGTCCCTATCAAAGCTTGAGGAGGAAGCCAGAAAGAAGGGCTGGCAGGGGTTTCCCGATTTTATTGACTTTGTGGACGAGCAAGTTAAAGATTTGATTAATAAAATCATTGCTCCAGTTCGAGATGCACTCAAGCAAGAAATTGGTGTTTATCCGCTAGAAGATTCTCTGAAAGAAGTGATCCCTGCTCACATTGCCAACCTCGTTGCTAGATCTTGCGACATGACACTCAGAACGTTGAGGGATTGTGAGTGTCAGGGAGACAGCCTGATTCTGAGAGTACCTGTTGAGGAGAAAACCAAAAAGCCTCATGAGAAGATAGAAAGAGCTGAGCGCGCTGTTTTAGCTCTCTACCAATCGGTTAGGGACGCTCTCGAACATAGGGCCGAGTTTCTGTTACAGGCGAAGGCTCAAACTTTTGAGAGATTTGCGAACTCATTGATCTCTCAGCTTATTGCAAACCTTATTGGAGCCGTTGAAGAAATCCTCACAGTCTCTGAGGAAGATAAGCTAGGGATCCAGGAATTGATTCAAACTGGCGTTAAGCTGAGAAGCGAGCCCTTGCGCCTTACGCAAGATGTCTTTCTCTTTAATAAAAGAGCAAAGATAGAGACTACAAAGAAGGACAAAACTACAATAGTCGAGGAGCCTAGATCTTGCTTTGGAGGCAAGGAGTACAAGATAGCTAAAGTTGGGACGGAGTTCTATCAACAGCTAATTGTACCCAGCTTCGATAAGATGGCTGAGGAGTGGTCAAGCGGAGCAGATGCTGGTAAGCGAAAATTGTGGCAAGTTCTGAAAGAATGGATCATAGGTTACATGGAAGAACTAAGAGAGGCTACTCAAAAATTGGTTAGAAAAGCACTTGACCTTTCTATGGGTGAGCTAGATGAGCAAAGAAGGCGGATTGAAGAGAACTTTAACCAAGCAGTAGCTATAGCCGAAGATCTGGAGAATAGGAAGAATGCAATTGAAAGTTTTGTTCAATCTTTGTCTTGCTTAGGGAGTGGGAATGATGAGTGAGAATAACAAAGAGCAGGGAGAGCTTCTTGCTAAATTAGCTGCTGTAGGACTTGGAGCTATCGCTGGTGGTGCTATTGGAGGACCAATAGGGGCTGCTGTTGGAGCAGCTACAGCCTGTTAATTTAAAATAGGGTACAGGTTTCAAGAGGAAGGAGAGAAGGGAATGCCAACCCATTCTTTGG
>NZ_JANSJJ010000005.1:0-1687 GCF_047502715.1 Synechococcus sp. H55.10 | reverse complement strand
ATCGGCCAGACCCTTGCGCGCGCCGTGGGTCGAGATGAAGTACTGCAGGACGTCGAGCCCCTCGCGGAAGTTGGCCTTGATCGGCGTCTCGATGATCGAGCCATCGGGCTTGGCCATCAGTCCGCGCATGCCGGCGAGCTGACGGATCTGCGCCGCGGAGCCGCGGGCACCGGAGTCGGCCATGATGAACACCGGGTTCATCGACTTCTGCTCGACCACGCGGCCATCCGCAGTCTTCACCTTTTCCACGCCGATCGCCTGCATCAGCGCCCGCGACACCTGCTCACCGATCCGCGACCAGATGTCCACCACCTTGTTGTAGCGCTCGTTCTGGGTGACCAGACCGTTCTGATACTGCTCCTGGATCTCCAGCACCTCGCGCTCGCCCTGGGCGAGGATCAGCGCCTTCTCTTCCGGGATCACCATGTCGTCGATGCCGATCGAGATCCCGGCCTTGGTCGAGAAGCGGAAGCCGGTGTACATCAGCTGGTCGGCGAAGACCACCGTGTCCTTGAGCCCGAGCTTGCGGTAGCAGGCGTTGATCAGCCGCGAGACCGCCTTCTTGTTGAGCTCGCAGTTCATCAGCTCGAAGGGCAACCCCTTGGGCAGGATCTCGGAGAGGATCGCGCGGCCGATGGTGGTGTCGTAGAGCGAGGTCTTCTGTGAACGCGAACCATCCTCGCCGATCACCGTCTCGGTGATGCGCACCTTGACCTTGGCATGAAGCTCGGCCGCACCGCTCTCGTAGGCGCGGCGCGCTTCGGCCACGTTGGCGAACACCATCCCCTCGCCCCGGCGGTTGATCAGCTCCCGGGTCATGTAGTAGAGCCCGAGGATCACGTCCTGGGTGGGGACGATGATCGGATCGCCGTTGGCCGGGCCGAGGATGTTGTTGGTGGACATCATCAGCGCCCGGGCCTCGAGCTGCGCCTCCAGCGACAGCGGCACGTGCACCGCCATCTGGTCGCCGTCGAAGTCGGCGTTGAACGCCGTGCAGACCAGGGGATGGAGCTGGATCGCCTTGCCCTCGATCAGCACCGGCTCGAAGGCCTGGATGCCGAGGCGGTGCAGCGTCGGCGCGCGGTTCAGGAGCACCGGGTGCTCGCGGATCACCTCCTCGAGGATGTCCCAGACCTCCGGCCGCTCCTTCTCCACCATCCGCTTGGCGGCCTTGATGGTGGTGGCGAGGTTGTACTTCTCGAGCTTGGAGTAGATGAACGGCTTGAACAGCTCGAGCGCCATCTTCTTCGGCAGGCCGCACTGGTGCAGCTTGAGCGTGGGACCGACGACGATCACCGAACGGCCGGAGTAATCGACGCGCTTGCCGAGCAGGTTCTGGCGGAAGCGCCCCTGCTTGCCCTTGATCATGTAGGCCAGCGACTTGAGCGCCCGCTTGTTGTTGCCGGTGATCGCCCGGCCGCGGCGACCGTTGTCCATCAGCGCATCCACCGCCTCCTGCAGCATCCGCTTCTCGTTGCGGACGATGATGTCCGGCGCGTTGAGCTCCAGCAGCCGCTTGAGGCGGTTGTTGCGGTTGATCACCCGGCGGTAGAGGTCGTTGAGGTCGGAGGTGGCGAAGCGCCCGCCGTCGAGCGGCACCAGCGGCCGCAGATCGGGCGGCAACACCGGCAGGACGGTGATCACCATCCATTCCGGCCGGTTGCCCGACTCGATGAAGCTCTCCATC
>NZ_JANSJJ010000004.1:0-83497 GCF_047502715.1 Synechococcus sp. H55.10 | reverse complement strand
GGTGGGGTGACCCGCCGGTAACCTAGCTCGGTGCCAGGCTCACCTCTGCCCCCCCACCACCCAAGGGGGGGCTAGTCCTTCCATAACTTTAGGGCGCCTGCACAGGTGGCGGGTTGTTGCGCAAGAAGGGCTGTACAGCCAGAAATCCCAGCCCGAAAGAACCAACCACCAAAAGGACTGCGGCGGCCATCCAAAGCACGGGAGATCCCTGGGATCCGTGATGTTGCTCCCGTACCCGCTGGTAGATGCCGCTGGGATGGGAAAAGGAGTCTGCCTCGCCGAGATAGGGATCTGAGCCGACTGGATCTTGCATCAACTCGTCCAGGGAAGGAACCTGATACCCGGTGCGGGGGTTATCTTGGCGCAGGCAGGTGGAAGGTGGAGAGCGGCGGAGAGAGTCCAAGGGGGGCGAGGCAAAGCTATTGGACGAGAAGGAGGAGGTCTCGCTGCGGGCCTGGCGGCGCTTGAGGCGATTCAAAAAATCGTAGCTGGGGGGAGTTTCCGCTTGGCTGGGATCGGCAATCGAACTGTCCTGCTGGAAAGATGCTCCAGAAACCCCAGTGGCATCAGCAAGCTGTAGGCTGATTTGCTGTAGGCGCTTCAGGGCCTGGCCCAACTGCCCCTGGAACTCTTGGCCGATGGCGGCAATCTCTCCAGACAACTGCTGATGCAAAGCGCGCAGGCGCTGGTTTTCGGAGGAGAGCCGACTCACCTGCTGACGGGCGGCATCCAACTCTTCGGCCACTTGTTGATATGCTTGCATCGGTACGACTCCTGGCCCCGTCTCTCTTGGGGCAGGGGAGCGAAAGCCGCTGCGAGGCAAACCACCGAGGTTGCCGTTGCGAGTGCCAGAGGGGGTAGAACCCCGAAAATCGTATTGCATAAGTTGGGATTGACTTGAAAAGACAGAGGGCTGAGACACACGGGGGGCTCTTTAGGGGTAGTGCTGAACATCGATAGTCTGAGGATGTGCAGCGCTAGCGTTAGTGTGAGCAGTGATTGCTACCCCAAGCATACCGCTAAGCCTTTGCAATGGGCGACCTCTTACAGCAATTTTTCTCACCCATAAGCGCCCTTTTCTCGCTGACCCAGGGGATCGCCTGGGCTTGTTGGCGGCTATCGTTCCTGAGTTACCGAGAAGCGCCGCGAAGTCTCTGGCTTTGGCTACGGGAAGTCTGTCAAGAATATCCCCCCACCAAGTCTGGGGAACTTGGGGATTCGGAATCTGAGGCGGAAGAGTCCCGCAGCAGCCGCTCCAGCTTCTGTCGAAGAGGTGGCTCCAACTGTTCCAGCTCGTTGACGAAGTCTTTTATACCCTGAAACTGGCGGTAGACGGAGGCAAAGCGTACATAGGCCACCTCGCTCAGGTGTTGCAGGCGCTCCAGCACCATCTCGCCGATGCGCAGAGTGGTTACCTCTTGGGCATCTTCCAATTGCAGTTTTTCTTCGATCTCGTTGACCAGCTCTTCCATCTGTCTGACGGTGACGGGGGTTTTTTGGCAGGCGCGCATCACCCCCTGCAGGATCTTGTTGCGATTGAAGCTTTCGCGGGATCCATCCCGTTTGATGACCATGATGGGCATGAACTCGATGCGTTCGTAGGTGGTGAAGCGGTAGCCGCAGGACATGCATTCTCGCCGCCGCCGCACACTCTGGCCGCCTTCTGCCGAACGGGATTCCAAAACCCGGATTTCTTGTTTGCTGCAGCGGGGACATTTCATGGCTGGTGATCCTCGACAAAGCGACAGGTGGAGAGGGGGTGCCTCAATTTTACCGGATACCTTCGGATACCCATTTAGACTCAGACAGATTGCAGCTGAGATGAACTCTGTTCGTTGGGCATAGATGGCCAGGGATCCCACCAGGCGGCGGCTTGCGCCTGGATTTGGGCTTTTAGCTCTGGTTCCATGCGATCCAGATGGGCCAGTACCCATTTCATCCTGCCCAAAGGAGATAGGAGGGAGTGCTGACGCAACAGGAAGTCCCAGTAAAACGTGTTAAAGGGACAGGCCCGTTCGCCCATCTTTTCGCTGGGATTGTAGCGGCAATGGCGGCAGTAGTCACTCATTTTGCGGATGTACTGGGCGGAGGCCGCGTAGGGTTTGGTGGAGAGCATGCCCCCGTCGGCGAAAAGGCCCATGCCGATGACGTTGGGCTGCATCACCCAGTCATAGCTGTCGATGAACACGTCGTGAAACCACGCTTCCACCGCTTGGGGTTGGATACCGCTGATGAGGGCAAAGTTGCTGAGAACCATCAGTCGCTGGATGTGGTGGGCATAGCCATGGCGGCGAATTTGCCCTAGGGTGTGCCGCAGACAGGCCATGTCGGTTTCGCCCGTCCAAAAAAAGTCCGGCAGGGGGCGGTAGTGGCCAAAGAAGTTCTTCTGGGCATAGCCCTGGGGCATTTGGTATTCGTAGAAGCCGCGCAGGTATTCCCGCCAGCCCAGGATCTGGCGGATGAAGCCTTCCGCCGAAGGGAGAGGGATCCCGCCGCGATGGTAGGCCTGTGCGGCGGCGGCGATGACTTCATGGGGGGTGAGCAGGCCCAAGTTGAGGTAAGGGGACAGCAGGGAGTGGTAGAGGAAGTCCTCGCCGGTTTGCATGGCGTCTTGCCAGGGGCCGAAGTGGGGCAGGCGGTGCCGGATAAAGTCTTCGAGCACTTGCAGGGCTTGGGCACGGGTGACAGCCCAGCCAAATCCCTCTAAAGATCCGAAGTGATGGCCGTAATGGTGCTTGACTTTTGTGATCACGGCCTGGGTGATGGCGTCGGGAGGAAACGTCAGAGGCGGCGGGTAGCGCCGGCCAGGCTGGGGAGGCTGCCGGTTTTCCCGGTCGTAGTTCCAGCGCCCGCCGAGGGGCTGGGAGCCGTCCATGAAGATGCGGAAGCGTTTGCGCCCTTCGCGGTAAAAGTCTTCCAGGAGCAGGCGCTTGCGGCCTGTGGCCCAGTCGATAAATTGGCGAGCTGTCCAGAGGAAGTGGTTGTTTTCCAGGATCAGGAGGGGGCAGGGGAGGGCAGACCGCAGCTTTTCTACCTCATCCCGGACGGGAATATCGGCGGGCTGCATGAGGCGGATTTGCCGCAGTTGCTGTTGCTTGGCCCAGGTTTGCAGGGGCTCGGCATAGCCGTCGGCTTCCACATAGGTGACCGGGTAGCCCCGCTGTTGCAGTTCTTGGGCAAAGTGGCGCATGGCCGACCACACCAACACCAATTTCTGCTGATGGTGGTTGCGGGAGCTGGCCCAGGTGTGGGATTCGATGAGGATGATGGGAACGCAGCGAGGGGGTAGGGCGGAGAGGGAGGCGAGGGCGGATTGCTGGGGATGGAGTTGATCGGGGAGGATCCAGACGCCTGTGGGGCCAGCTAGTGAAGCGGTCATGGGAAGGCGGGGTAATTTTGTCGATCGCGGGGCCAAGATGTCTCTAGATCTCTGAGGGCAGCCCAAGTTGAGTGTAGCGTTGGGGAGCAGGGCTAAGGTAAGGTGGCGATGGAGAGGGCATCCAGCCGGCTAGCGGGGGAAAGAGGGCGGTTGGGGATCCCTTTTTTCAAGGCCTGGGCCGGGCTGGGGATGGCGGCGCTGCTGCTGCTGGTGATTTGGAATTGGACGGATCCCTTGCCGCCGGCCTGGGATGAGGCGCAGCATCTGCTGCAGGCGCAGGCGTTTGGGCTTCACCTGGGGCGGTTTCGCTGGGAAAAGATCTGGTGGCAGCAGTTGCTCCACCTTAACCAGCGCTACCCGCCTTTGGCCTACTGGCTGGGGATCCCGTTGGCAGCTCTGCATCCGTTCGGCCGTGCTGACGGGCAATTGCTCAATTGGGTGTTGCTGGGGGTTCTGATCCTGGCAACCCAGCGGCTGGGGCGGCGGGTCTATCGCTCTTGGGAAGTGGGCTGCCTGGCGGCGGTGCTGGTACTCCTTTATCCGGGGATCACGGCTTTGGCTCATGTTTACATGCTGGAGCTGCCGCTGGTGGTGGCGGTGACGCTGGCTTTTTGCGCGCTGTGGGCCTATGCGGAGGAGCCGTCCTGGCGGGGGGCGACGGGGGTGGGGGCGGGGGTGGCGGCGGTGCTGCTGACCAAGTGGACAGGGGTGCTGTTTTTGCTGCTGCCTCTGGTGGGGGCTGCAGGTCAGGCTTTCTGGCGCAGCAGAAAAGCGGTGGGGTGGCAAAAAGGGATCCCTGTGGCCCAGATGGGGTTGGGCCTGGCTGTGACGCTGCTGCTGTGTTGGCCTTGGTACGGAGCCAACTGGCTGTTTGTGCTCAGCAATGGGTGGGGCTATGCCAGTACTGCCCACTACTACGTCACCTGTGGGGCTGGATCCCTGTGTTGGTGGACTGCCTACTTGCGCTGGTTGCCCCTGCAGATGAGCCCTTTTTTGTGCCCCTTGCCGCTGCTGACGCTGCTGGGATCCCTGGACCGGCGAGAGGCAGTCCTGTGGGCCGCCTACAGTTCGGGCTATCTTCTTTACACCGTGGTGGATATTAAAGATGTGCGCTTTACCCTACCCCTGTTGCCCCTTTTGGCGGTGTTGTCGGCAGGTGGGATGCAAAAAGCTTATCGGTGGCTGGGGGAGCGCTGGGGCGGGTGGGCTTTGCAAAGGGGAGCCTGCGCGGGGCTGGTTCTGGGCTGCTTGGCCTTGGCCAGCTTGGGTCGGCCCCTCACCCCAGGCGTGGCCCCTCTCTGGAGGGGGATCCCGATGCAGTGGCAGGGGCAGCGCCCCGCCCAGGAGCTGACCCAGTGGATTGAGACGTTGCTCCAGCCGGGTTTAACCACCACCTTGGGCGTTCTTCCCAACACCGAGCTCATTTCTTCGGAAACGCTGACTTACTTGGCGGCTCTCCAGCGCTGGCCGGTCACGTTCCGCGCTGCCGGGCAAACCCCCTGGCCGGAACTGGAGCTATCCTTGCTGGACGGGTTTGTAGATGCTGCGGGGGAACAGGGAATTGTCGGCCCCTACGGCCCGGCCAAGGAGCAGATCCGGCAGCACCTGCGCAGCAGCCCGGACTGGCGACAAGAACCTGGGGTAGAGTTGCCCAGCGTGGGTCGGCTGCAGACTTATTTTCCCCGCCGGCCACGGGTGACGGTGCAGGAGTCGCCTCTTGAAGCTGGGGAGGTGGAGTTGGTGGAGGTTGAGGCGCTGTCGGAGCTGGGGATCCCGGCCTGGCGGCTGCGCTGGCAAGGCCCGGCTCAGGAGTTGGCCCAAACCCTGGCCTGGGCGTGGCTGGAAGATTCCCAAGGGCAGGTGTTGGCCGAGCGCGCCTGGGTGGTGGGGCAGAACCGCCTGCAGCTCAGCTCAACGGGTGTCTGGCTGGTGGAAGAGATCCTGACGCTGCCCACAGCCGACTTCTCGAAGGGGAGCTTTCTCCACCTGGAATGGCAGTTGCCCAATGGGATCCGCCATGCCCTCCACCGGCCCTGGAGAGGATTCCTGTTCAGCTTCCAAAAGGAGGGATCCCTTTTTTTGATGGATCCCTTGTTTCCTCTCCAAGAGGCGGCCAGAGCTGCTGCTGCTGGGGATCTGCAAACTCTCTCCCTTTACCTCAATGCCTGGACAACCCTGCAATACCCGACTTTTCTGACGGATCCCGATCGCACCCTGACACGCCAATTGCTAGAGGGGCAATGGCAACAGGCCGCTGCCCAGGGTCGAGTGAACCGGCAAATCCAAAGCCACTACCAACTGGGCCTCATGTTGGCAGTGCTGCTGCAGCCACAAGCAGCCCAGCGGCATTTTCAACAAATTGTCGAGCTGGATCCCGAGGACCAGTGGGCGCGGGCTTACCTGGCCTTTTTGCGAGTATTTTTTACCCGTGACCTTGAAGGCGTTCCGGAGTTGCAACAAGAGGTTTCGGCTATGGTTCGACCTCTTTGCCAGAAAGCGGATCCAGACTGGGATTGGAATTGGGTTTGTGCTGATCTTTAGCCACAAAGTCCAAATCCATTTGAGAAACTTGTGAAAGCAGAAAGTCGGCAAAAGCTTTGGCCACCACCGAAAGGCGCTTGGAGCGCAAATAGACCAAATACCAAAACCCCCGAATGGGGAACTCTTCCACATCTAAAATAGCCAGATGATGTTGCCATCCCCCCAAAGCCAACACATGCTGAGACAAAACCGAAATGCCCAGTCCACCAACAATGCCTTGGCGAATGGCTTCGCTGCTGCCTATCTCCATGCGAATATTTAACTTCAAGTTGTGTTTGTCAAAAAGCCGCTCCACCGCCATGCGCGTTCCAGATCCGGGTTCGCGGGCCAAGAAGGGTTCTTGGGCAATGCGCGCCAGAGGGATCCGCTTTTGGCCCACCAGCGGATGATGAATGGGGGCCATAACCACCAAAGAGTTTTCCAGAAAAGGTTGCGCCACCACATCCAAATCTTCCGGCGGCATCCCCATCACGTAGAGATCGTCCATGTTGTGGCCGAGCCGCTCCAAAACCTGCTGGCGGTTGATTACTTTAAGGGCGACGTCGATACCGGGATACTGCTGACAGAATGGCCCCAGAAGACGAGGAATAAAGTATTTGGCGGTGGTGACCACCCCAATGCTCAGCCGTCCCTGTTTTAACCCCTTCAGGTCGGCAAGGGTCATCTCGAATTGATTCAATTGTTCGAAAATTTTGTCGCAGGTTTGGTGTAAAGCTTGCCCCGCTTCGGTGAGATACAGCCGCTTGCCCACCTGCTCAAACAGCGGCAACCCCACGGCTTTGCTCAATTGCTTGATCTGCATGGAAATCGTGGGCTGGGTCAGGTAAAGCTCTTCGGCAGCCCGGGTAAAGCTCAGGTGACGAGCGGCAACCTCGAAGATTTGCAGTTGGTGCAAGGTAATGGCCTTCATGGACAATTAGGAAAAACTAAAGGTTCACTACTAAATCATAAGCCCTGATCTATGCGTTTTGGCGAGATCTCCCCGGGGAAAGGCAAACCCCTGTCCCCCGTCCTTTGACGGAGCTTGAGGTAGGGGAGTGAACTAGGATGGGAAAGCGCGGTTTTGCCGTGTTGGTCGACCCGCTTGTCTTTCAGGTCTGGAGCAGTGTAGATGGCAGTTTACGAGGGCAACTTTGTTCAGACGGCGGATCTGCGTCTGGCGATTGTTATCAGTCGGTTTAACGACTTGATTGCCGGCAAATTGTTGGAGGGGTGCCAGGACGGGCTGAAGCGGCATGGTGTGGATGTCGGCCCGGAGAGCAAGCAGGTGGACTACTACTGGGTGCCGGGCAGCTTTGAGGTGCCTGTGGTAGCCCACCAACTGGCCCAGTCCCGCCGTTACGATGCCATCATCTGCCTGGGGGCAGTAATTCGCGGCCAAACCCCTCACTTTGACTATGTGGCGGCAGAGGTGGCCAAGGGGATCGCGGCAGCGAGTTTTCGCACCGGCGTGCCAGTCATTTTCGGGATCCTCACCGCCGATACTCTGCAGCAGGCGCTGGAGCGGGCCGGGATCAAGAACAACAAAGGCTGGGAATACGCCATGAGTGCCCTGGAGATGGCCACCCTGATGCGCCAAGTGGCTCCCCTGTTGCAAGGGAGCAACAGCGCCGGCAACAATGGAGCGGCCTCCCGTCCCTCTCTGCCCGGTGGAGCAGAGGCGCTGCAGCCGGGGGTAACTTTGGAGAGTGCCGCCTACTGACGGCGGGTTAGACGGGTGAGCACCTCATTGGAACGCTGCACAAAGGCCCGTGCGGCTGCGGGGTCAAAGCTTTTCTGGGTAATCAGCGCCAGATCGTAGATGTGATTGCAGATGAGGTTGACCAGCTCTGGATCCCGCCCCTCCTCGGCCAGAGCCTGCAGGTTTTGGATCAAGGGGTGGGCGGTGTTGAGCACCAGGGTGTGTTCTTCCAGAAACTCCATGGGCTTTTGTTGCAGGATGGCATTGAGCTCCTGCAGGCGCCGCAGCGCCTCCGGCAGCAGGATCATAGCCGGAACCGACTCAGACTTGAGGGCCTCGGCTTTGATCTGCAGCTTCTCTTTGCCCAAAGCCTGACGGAACAGATCCACCAGCTTTTCGCTGCGGGTTTTTTGTGTTACCGGATCGACGAGATCGGCAGCTTTGTCTTTCTGGATCAGCGTCTCGTCCAGCTCGGAATCCACCCGCTTAAATTGGATCCCTTCTTCCCGATACTCCCGCTCCAGGAAGCTGCTGAAATGGCTGTCGATCCAGCTATCCAGCATGATGACCTCCAGGCCCTGGGAGCGGTGCAGGTCGATGTAGGCGCTCTGGGCCGCTTCGTCGGTGGCGTAGTAAACCCGCTTGTTTTGCTTTTCCCGCGTGCGCTCCAGGTATGCTTTGAGGGTCACGTACTCCGGTTTATCGGCAGGGGATCCGGCCACTCGGAAAATGAGAATGTCTTTAATCTGGGCGAAGAACTTGTCGTTGTTCATCGCCCCAAACTTCATGAAGAGGCTGATATCGGGCCAGACCTTGACATATTTTTCGTAGTCTTCTTTGTAGAGCTCGTTGAGGCGATCCGCCACCTTTTTGGCGATGTGATCCCCGATGCGCCTGACGGTGCGATCATTTTGCAGGAAGCTGCGGGAGACGTTGAGGGGAATATCCGGGCTGTCGATGGCACCGCGCAGAGGCAGGAGGAATTTGGGAATGACTTCTTCGCAGTTATCCTGGACAAAAACCTGGTTGCAAAATAGCTTGACCTGGCCCTTGGTGGGATCGATATCCGGGCGCAACTTGGGGAAGTAGAGGATCCCTTGCACGATGAAGGGATAATCCGTGTTGATGTGTACCCAGAAGTGGGGATCCTCTTGAAAGGGATAGAGGTAGCGGTAAAACTCTAGGTAATCCTCATCCTTGAGCTCAGAGGGAGGAATCTTCCAGAGGGGCTTCTGGCGATTGATGACTTCTCCGTTGAGTTTAATAGGGACGGGAATGAAGTCGCAGTATTTGCGCACCAATTCGCGGATGCGGCTTGGCTCCAGATACTCCTCGCTATCCGGGCTGAGGTAAAGGGTGACGGTGGTGCCGATGGCGGAGCGCTGCGAATCGGAAAGGGTAAAAGTTGGGCTGCCGTCGCAAGACCACTGCACAGGTGTGCTGCCGGGCTGATAGGAAAGGGTGTCGATCTCCACCCGCTGCGCCACCATAAAAGAGGAATAGAATCCCAGGCCAAAGTGGCCGATGATCGCCTGTTCTGCCTCTTTGCCTTTGTACTTTTGAAGGAACTCCTCAGCGCTGGAAAAGGCCACCTGGTTGATGTACTTTTTTACCTCTTCGGCAGTCATACCGATGCCGGTGTCGCTGACCGAGAGGGTCTTGGCCTCTTTGTTGAGCGCGATCACGATCTCCGGCTCCGGGGGATCCGCCACTTCGCCGGCCAGTTTGGCCATCTTGAGCTTGGCAATGGCATCGGCAGCATTGGAGATCAGCTCCCGCAAAAAAATCTCCCGATCCGAATAGAGAGACTGCTTGATGATGGGGAAAATGTTCTCGGTGTGAATGGTGATGGATCCCTGTTCCAGCACAGTCATAGATGGCTCGGCACTTCAACAAGCTCAGTGCCAATCTACAGAGGTAGCAAAGGCCCCGACAAGCTGAACTTTTTCCAGAAATCCGCACCCGCAACCGAACCGGCTCTAGAGCTGAGCCCCTCTGGCCGGACTCTGCGCCTGGTCGATATCAAGGGTAAGCTGGTGGGCCCAATCTTGCCCAACGCGAATGGTGATGTCGGAGTTGAGAACGCCGGTGGATTCCACCCGCAGCTCTCCCAGGCCAAGGGCAGCGCGAACCTGCTTGGCTCCTTCCCGATCCCCGCTTTGGGCGAGGATCTCCGTTTGCGGCAACACCTGGGGGCTGTCTTCGACGGCAAAAACCTGGGTATAGCCCTGTCGAACCAGTTCTTGCACCACGCGGCGGGCCATCCCCGGCTTTCCGGTAGCATTTTGCACAGCTATGCGCAGGCGGTGCGGCGAGATGGGAGCTACTTCCGCCTCCAGGCCAAAGTGGGTCACGGCCAGGCGGCGGATCCCGGCCAAATCTGGCAGCCAGTAGCTGGTGGCAAACTCTCCCGGCTGGCTGAAGCGGCCCGGCAACAGCACCAGGTCGATGCGATCGTCCCCAGAGGTGAGGACGAACTTGGCCAAGCTCAGAACCTCTTCCCAGGTGAGGTTGGTCTCCAGGTGGGTGCGGACGACCTGCAAAACCTTCGGGATGCGCGGCCAGACGGCAGGGGAGAGCAGTTCCCGGCTCAGGGCCCGCAGCAGCTCCTGTTGCCGTTGTACCCGACCGATATCCCCCAAGCCCAGGTGGTCGCGGCGGAAGCGGGCAAAGTGATGGGCTTGTTCGCCATTGAGGCGGTGCCAGCCAGGCTCTAGGTTAATAAACAACTGCTGCGTGTGATCCACATAGTGCATGGGCTCCGGCACATAGACCTCCACACCCCCCACTGCGTCAATCAAAGCTTCCAGGGCCTCGGTATTGAGGCGAACATAGCGGTCAATCGGGATCCCGCCCAGCAAGGTGCTGACCACCTGGGCCACCAGCGCCGGGCCCCCTGCCAAGTTGGCCGCATTGATCTTGGTTACACCAAAGCCAGGCAAGCGCACGCGGGTATCGCGAGGGATGGATAGGACAGTGATCCGCTGCGCCTGTGGATCAAAACGGGCCAAGAGGATGGTGTCGGTGCGGGTGTTGAGACGCTCCCGTTCTGTGGACAAGGGCAGGGTGGGATCCGGGTTGTCGGTGCCGAGGATGAGAATGTGCAAGGAGCGATCCAGAGCGGCAGCCCGCAAAGCATCCGGACGGAAGGCCTCCTGTTCTTTGGCAGTCAGGGAGGTGGGAATCACCTGACGAGGCAGCATCACGGCCAAGAAGGCACCGGCAGAGCCCGCCAACACAGCCGTGAATCCCAACAACAGCCAGAGGATCCCCTGGCGAATGGCCTGCTGACGAGCGGCGCGGACACGGTCTGGGCGGGGTGGATAGTGGAAAGAGGACATCAGGTCGGGCCGAGCCTCGCGAGCGCCTGCAGGAAGGGGTGTACTGTCTAGGTGGTGTTGCCAACCCCACCAATTCAAGGTCATGTTACCGCATCCTTATTCTCTAGGACTGTCCATACCCAACTGCAACGAGAGAGCAGCTTCCCCGGCGGGATCCCTGCAACTGTTGCTGGCGAAGTCGGAGGTGCACCTGTGGCTACAAGTCTTGCCGCCGCTGGCGGAGTTGCTCTCCCAGCTCGACCTTCTTTCCCATGAGGAACGGCAGCGCGCGGAGCGTTTACAGCGGATGGAGGATCGGCGTCGCTTTCTGGGTGGTCGTTTGCTGTTGCGAACCCTGCTTGGCCGCTACAGCGGCCTCCCTCCCCGCGCGATCCCCCTCGGCTACACCGCCGCCGGCAAGCCCTATTGGCCGGATCCACCCCTACCGCTGCAGTTCAACCTCAGCCACTCCCACGAGTGGATCCTGGTTGGCTTGACGTTGCAGCGTCGAATTGGCGTGGACTTGGAGCGGATCCGACCCGTGCCCCGCTGGCAACGCATTGCCCGACGCTATTTTTCCGCCGCCGAGCAGGCTCGTCTGTTGGCCTGTCCACCGGCAGAGCGGGAGAGGGTTTTCCTGGAGCTGTGGACGCAGAAAGAGGCTCTCCTGAAAGCCATGGGCGTGGGGCTGGCCGGAGCCAGGGCCGGGGCCGGGGATCCCTGCTGGCTGACCCTGCCCCTGCGGGTTGCCGAGGGCTACGTTGCCGCTGTGGCGATGGAACGACTGGAAGTGGGCGGGCCAGTCCCGACGGTGCAGCTCTGCCAAGGCGCAGATCTCTTCACTCCCGCTTGAGCTGCTATCTTGGGTTTTCAGGCCGAGTTTCCATGTTGGGGTTATGTTGCGTGGGTTGCGTTATCTCCTGATATTGAGCCTCTGTCTGGGGATGGCGATCGGCGGGATCCCGCATCCGGCCTGGGCGCGGGATCTGTCGCGGCAAACGCCCCAGGACAAAGCTGTCGAGTTAGGTACTGCCGATAACCAGTTGGTGTTTGTGCCCAAGGAGCTCTTTTTTCGCAACGGCAACCTCTACCGTTTGCACTTGAGCAACCCCAGCCAGTTGAAGCACTATTTCAGCGCCAAAGATTTTGCCGATGCCGTTTGGACTCGCAAGTTGGAAGTGGCCGGTGTGGAAATCAAGGGCCAGATCCGAGAGCTGGAGCTGAAGCCAGGTGCGGCAGTGGAGTGGCAGTTTATTCCCCTGAAATCTGGAGTTTATTCTTTGGCCTGTACCATTCCCGGCCACGCCGAAGCGGGCATGATCGGGCAGATTACCATTGGTGACTAGGCTATCTCCTGGGCTAGGGGGGCAAAAGGGGATAGAAAAGAGAAAGACGCTGCCAGGCAAATCGCATGAAAAACCTGCTCAGCCCCATCGTGGAACACTGGACTCGGCGACGCCAGGCAGCCTCTCCTCGCAAGAGCAGGCCCCCCCTGCCGGAGCGGGTTGCCGGCTATGCCCTAGCGCTTCTCTCCCTCACTGCTGTTCACGGGATCCGCTACTACAACGAGCCGCAACTGACCGTCGGCAGCCGCTCCCCGCAAACCTTCCTCGCTCCTGCTGCGGCAGAGATCGAAGATGTGGAGGCTACCCAGGCCCGGCAGGCCGAGGCGCGACGGCGCGTGGTGCAAGCCCTCAAAATCAACAGCACCGCCAACGAGAGCATGCGGCAAAATCTGGAGGCTCTCCTGGCAGCGGCGGAGGCCATCCGACAAGAGGCAGGTTCTCTGCCCTATGTTTCTGTCCAATTGCTATCTCTGCCAACGCAGATCTACCTGCGCCAGCTTGCCCCAGAAGAGTGGGAAGCCTTTCAGGCTCGTGTCCGACAAGAGGCCATCCGCACCCGTGCAGCCACTCAATCTCTGTCGGAAGAGGTTGCTGGACGTCTGGAGCCGCTTTTTCCAGAGCAGCGAGCCCGGCAAGAGCTGGTCGAGGTTTGGCAGCGGGCCTGGTTGGATGGGGCGGCCACTCAGACGGCGGCCACGGATCCCTATACCCAGTTAATTGCCCAGGTGGAAGCGGCCCAACAGCGCTACCAAGGGGCTCTGGCGGCTCTGGAACAGCTCACCCCCCCTGTCCCGGCCACGGTTCTCAACTTAACAGAGACTGAGTGGCAGCAGCTCCAGGGACTGAGCCGGCGGGTCTTGGAGCGCCTGCAGAAGATAGGCATTGTGGATGGCCTGCCCCGCGAGGTGCGCGCTGAAGGGATCCAAGCCCAACTGGACGAGCTGGCCTTTCCAGGCAGTGCCGCCCAGCGGCAGGAGCTACAGGCGCTGGTCTATCAGTGGCTGCAGCAGGTGCTTGTTCCCAACGTGGAGGTGGATCCCCAGCGCACCGAGCAGCGCATTCGCGCCGAGCTGGAAAAAGTTGAGCCCGTCCTGATCTCGGTTGCGGAAAACCAGGTGATTGTGCGAGCAGATCAGATCATCACCCCCGAGATTTTTCTCATTTTGGATCACTTTGGTCTTACCCAGCGCGGGATCAACATCTGGGGCCTGGTGGGGGTGGCTGGCGTCATGGGCTTGGGCTTGGCCATTTTCGTCCCCTTGCAGCAACGCTTGCAGCCGGGATTGCGCCGCCGGGATCGGGTGTTGATCCTGATGGTTTCCCTGACTGCTCCGCTTGTGGCAACTTTGTTCAAGCTGGAGTTTAGCTCCTTGCCGGCGGTGGGGCTGTTGCTGGGCAGTTTTTACGGGGCAGGGCTGGGCCTGGTGGTGGTGGTGGGACAGGCGTTACTTTTGCCGTTGGTCTCCTCTGCCAATCTGCTCACCTTCGCACCCTTGCTTTCCGGCAGTGTGGTGGCCTGCGCCCTGGCCGGGCGCTCCCGCTCTCGGGAAGAGTTGGCCTTGTTGGGAGGAGGGGCGGCGGCGGTGCAGATGCTCACCTATGCGGCTGTTAGCTTGACCACAACTGGCGGCATCGACCTATTGGCGATGGCCTTGGGGGGAGGGATCACGCTGGGGTGGAGCATTGTGGCGCTGGGAGCCAGCCCCTACCTGGAGCGCTTGTTCGACCTGGCCACCCCCATTCGCCTCATCGAGTTGAGCAACCCCAACCGCACCCTGCTGCGACGGCTGGCGGCAGAAGCCCCCGGCACCTTCCAGCACACCCTGTTTGTAGCCACCTTGGCCGAACGAGCTGCCCAGAAGCTGAACCTTAACGTGGAGCTGGTGCGCACCGGCACCCTCTACCACGACATCGGCAAAATGCTGCAGGCCCGCTACTTCATCGAAAACCAGATGGGCGGCCTCAACCCTCATACGCAACTGGACGATCCCTATCGCAGCGCCCAGATCATCAAGGCCCACGTCAGCGATGGGCTGCGCCTAGCCAAGCAATACAATCTGCCCACCGCTGTCCAAGCTTTTATCCCTGAGCACCAGGGGACGATCCTGATTGCTTACTTTTACCATCAAGCCCAGATGAAAGCCGGGGATCAGTCGGTGCCCGAGGAGCTGTTCCGCTACGATGGCCCCATCCCCCAGAGCAAGGAGACAGGGGTGGTAATGCTTGCCGATGCTTGTGAGGCGGCCCTGCGCAGCATGACCCTGAGCGACGGCTTTGGCCCTGAGGTGGTTGAGCGGGCCAAGGCTGTTGTCCGCAAAATTGCCCAGGCCCGTTGGCAGGATGGCCAACTGGTCGATAGCGGCCTGACGCTGCAGGATTTGGAGGTGGTGGCAGACGCTTTTGTAGAGGTGTGGCGGGAATCCAACCACGAGCGCATCCCCTATCCCAGCGTCACCCCTGCCCCCTCGCTGCCGGAGCCTGACCAGGCACAAATGCCGATGTCGATGCCCCCGCCCACCGGCTCCTCTCAGCCGAGCGCACCCTTGCGAATCGCTGGGTAGGTAGAGAAAGGTCTAGTCCTGAAGCTGATCCATCGGTAGGATAAGGGATTAATTGCGGATCAAGTCAAGACGGCCCAGAGTTGGGATCCCCTGCCATTGTTTTTTGGATGGCCTCCTGTTCGCGTCAGCGGGACAGAGTCTTTATGCCCCATGTAGCTCCTGCTTCATCTACCCATCCCAAAGCTTCTGGAGTTCCCATTCAGATCCCATCTCTATCCCACCCCAGCCCTGTTCAACTTTCGTTGGTCATTCCCACCTACAACGAAGCTTCCAGCATTGGCAGCTTGATTCGCCAGTTGTGCGCCCACCTCGACGCGATTCTACCCGGAGCCTATGAGCTGATCGTGGTGGATGACAACAGCCCAGATTACACCGCCAAGTTGGCCCAGGAATTGCAAGAGGAGTTTCCCCAACTCAAAGTTATCTGCCGCCAGGGGGAACGGGGCTTGGCCACAGCCGTATTGCGGGGATGGCAAGCTGCTCGCGGCGAGGTGCTGGGGGTGATGGATGGGGATCTGCAGCATCCGCCGGAGATCGTCCTCAAACTGTGGCCGCTCATGCAGAGAGGGGCAGATTTGGTGGTGGGCAGCCGCTACGTGGAGTCGGGGGGGGTGAGCCACTGGAACTTGGGCCGGCGCCTCGTCTCTCGGGGAGCTCAAGCAATCGGGCTGGTTTTGCTGCCAGGGGTTTTCAGGCGGGTGTCGGATCCTCTCAGCGGGTTGTTCCTCCTCAGACGCCAGGCTATTGCCGGGATCCCGCTCAGCCCCAAGGGTTACAAACTGCTGATCGAGGTGCTGGCACGGGGCCGGGTGACAACCATTGCTGAAGTCGGCTACATCTTTCAGGAGCGCCAAAACGGCGAGAGCAAAATTCAACTGCAAACCTGTCTTCAGTATCTCCACCATCTCATCCACCTGCGCTTCTCGCTAGGACAGGTGGGATCCTTTTTGCGCTTCAGCACAGTCGGCCTGTCAGGCACTGTGGTGGACATGGTTTTGCTCTATTTGTTACACGATCCGGACAACTTAGGATGGGATCTCATCACGAGTAAGCTGATCGCTTCGGAAGTGGCCATTCTCAATAACTTCCTGTGGAACGATCTGTGGACATTTCGCCATGTTACCCGATTGCAGCCGGGTCTCTTGAATCGCCTGAAGCGGCTGGTAAAGTTTAATGTCATCTGCTTGATCGGCTTGTTTCTTAACTCTTCACTGGTGATCTTGCTAAGCGAGCGCTTGGGCATTCATTATCTGTTGGCCAACCTAATTGCGATCGGCATTGTTGTATTCTGGAACTTCTACCTCAACTCCAAGCTGAGCTGGAAAAGTGCAGAGGTTAAGCTGGATCCCAGGGGCGACAAGTCTTGAACGTCTGTTTATTTCAGACACTCCTGAAGCGCTCACGCGACCACCCCCGGCCCCTCTCCCTCAGGGAGAGGGGAGTTAGGGATCGACGCCACGATCCGTTCCATTGCTATTTAGTTAAAGCTCTAGTTAAACTTAATTGAAGATCCTAGCCCCCGCTTTCAGTTGCTGTAGCCACGCTCGGTAGAATTGGGGCGGATCCCTTCTAGGGTGATGATCTCCTCAATGACCGAGCGAACCACGGGAGCCGCCGTCGTCGAGCCGAAAGCATCTTCCCCCTGGGGCTCGTCGAGCACTGCCAGGATCACGTAATTGGGGCGAAGGGCCGGGAAGTAGCCCACAAAACTGGTGATGCGTTTGCCGGGCAGATAGCCCCCCCGCGGCCCTGCTTTCTGGGCGGTACCTGTTTTGCCGCCGATCTCATACCCCTCGATCTTGGCCGATTGCCCGGTGCCAAAATCCACCACGTCCCGCATCTGGATGCGCACCGCCAGGGTGGCCTGCTCCGACAGCACCCGCACCGGCTGGGGTTGCGGGGATCCCCAAACCAAGGTGTCTGTATCCTTTTCCACCAGACCGCGCACCACATGGGGCTGCACTTTCAGCCCACCGTTGGCGATGATGCAATGCAAAGTGGCCAACTGCAGGGGGGTGAGGGCCAGCCCCTGGCCAAACGCAACGGTGGCTCGCTCCACCGGCACGGTTACGAATTGCCGCAGCGGCTTCAAACGGCTGGCCGGCTCGAAGGGCAGATCCACACCACTGCGCTCATTCAATCCCAACCGTACCAAGGCATTGTAGTACTGGCGGGGATCCAGTTTGCGCATCAGCTGGACCATGCCCACGTTGCTGGACTGGCGCAGGATATCGGTGACGCTCATCCAGCCATGGGCCCCCCGCTGGTGGTAGTCGTAGTTTTGGATGGGCCACTGACCGATCAGGATCCGTCCTTCGTCATACACCCGTTCATCGGCTCTAAAGGCGCCGGCATCCAGTCCAATGGCGATGTTGATGGGCTTGAAGGTGGATCCCGGCTCATACAAATCCGTTACAGCCCAGTTGCGAAAAAGGCCGGGGTCATACTCGAAGTAGCGGTTGGGGTCGTAGGTAGGTTCGGCCACCAGAGCCAAGATCTCCCCCGTGTGGGGCTGGAGGACGATCACCGTGCCCCGCAGCGCTCGAAACCGTTGCAGTTGAGCTTTCAGGGCGGCGCGGGCAGCCCGCTGCAGCCGCATATCCAGGGTGAGCTGCAGCACCGTCTCCTGGGATTGCAACAGTCCTTCCGGCACTTCGGCCGCCAACAACTGGCCGTAGCCATCGCGGGGAAGGGTGACAGGCTGAACCGTCCGCTCCAGCAAGACCTGTTGAGAGTACTCCAGCCCCGCTTGGCCGCGGTGATCCAGATCCACATAGCCCACCACTTCGGCGGCCATTTCCTTCTGGGGATAGACCCGCTGCCGCTCGCTCACCAGTTCCAGGCCGTCCAGGTACAAAGCCTGAATTTGAGCCGCCACTTCCGGCGACAGCCAGCGCTCCAGCCGTACCGCGTGAGTGGCCGACAACTGCTGAGTCAATTGCTCAACTGGCCGCCGCAGCAGAGGGGCCAGAGCAGTGGCAATCTCCTGGGGGGTACGCTTGCCGAAGAGGCGAGGGTGGGCCCAGAGGGTATAGACAGGGCGATCCACGGCCAGCAATTCTGCCTGCTGCTGGGCAAGGGAGCGGCGATCCACAATCGAGCGACGAGGGATGAAGGGTCTCAACTGAGCCCGCTGCTGGGCCTCAGCTCGCTGCTGCAACAGGGGCGCCTGTTGATGTTGCAAATAAACCAGACGTGCTCCTGTCAGGAATAGGGCAATGATTAAAGCCAAGCCGGTCATGCCGGCGCGAAAGTCGAGCTGGCGAGCTGTCGGGATCCGTTCCCCCAGGAGCCAACCCAACGTTGTTCTCCACCGCCTGGAGCTTGGCAGTGAAGGGGGCCAAGCACCTCTTCTGTATCGGTGGGCAAGTTGCCGGCCCTTCTGCTCTGTCTCCGGTTTTTTGGGCTCAGCTCGCCGTAGCCCAGCCCTAGATCTGCCTTCCACCACAACCCCTACCAGACACCACCGCTAGTTTGGCGTCCATCCTACTGCTATGTCAGCGCTGCGTGGCAACAACGCCACCTCACAGCTTTTGAGAGTGTAGTTATTTCAAACCAGATTAAGACACTCCTCAGTCGCTCTCTTTTTGGAAGAGGTGAGTTGGAGATCGATGTGATAGACCATTTCATTGCCATTGGATTTGAATAGGCTAACATAAGTGATTCTGCTGATATCCGAACAGCTTCGTATTCTCAAATACTGACAGATGCTACATTGACAAGCAATAATGAGGACAACCACAAAAGGGTCAACGGAGCTGAGTTCTATGAGATGCGTGGAGCAAACTCCCGGCAAGCGTGTTTATCTAGAGCCTGTAGTTTCTGGGGCTGTCGGTATTACCTTTGTAACGTTGGTTTTTTCGTCCCCACTTATCCTAACTATGGGGCTTTCTGAGAGGGATCGCCGTTTTACTTGCCATCGGCTTGATCAGGATACAGTCACCTGTGAAGTGGTCTTCCAGCCACTGCTGCCTTTACCAAAACAGATCGAGTTTTATTATGACGTAAGGGGAGCCGGAACCGAAACTGAAACTCGAACAGACTCCGAAGGATACGAGACAAACTATTACTACGTCACTCTCATAACTCCTGCAGGAGAAACAAAAGCTTGGTCAGCCGCCAGCGAGAGCGAGGCTCGGCAACTGGCAACAAAGATCCAATCGTTTCGGATGAGTGCAGAGAGCCAGCTCTTGGTGGCCAGCGATGGTTTTGTCTTAGAGGATTTCTTGGGTGTCGCTCTGATTGGTCTGGCTCCAACAGGAGTGGTGGTTCTATTGCTAATACTCGCTTTAAGTAAGAAGAGGCGTCGGCTGACCTTTGACCGCTCCCTCTACCAGATCTTGGAGGAGTACCTCACTCCCTTTGGAATAAGGGGGCGGAAAACTTATTCCTTCAGAGATGTTCAGCAAGTTGTAGTTGAGAGGTCAACAGATTCCGATGGCGATAGTTATTTTTCGGTGAAGGTGGAGCTGGCATCGGGAGAGCCTTTGTTGCATCTCAGTTTCGATTCTGACAATGGCAAGGCAAGGGCGGAGGCGGAGCAATTGGGCCAGCTTTTGGGGTGTCCGGTAAGGCTGCCGGAGGCAATGTCTTAGGCTTAGCCTATTCTGAGCCCCCACTTGGGTTTTTGGGGACAAGCCCGGCCAAAGCTGAGACAATAACACCTGTCCACGCGCTTAAAGGGATCCCCTGTGGTGCCGAAAGCTGCTCTGTGGATTTTGGGGTTGGGCCTGCTTCTGCGCTGCTGGGTGGCTGCTCTGTTGCCGCCGGGCTTTGACGAGGCCTACTACTACCTCTACACTCGCCATCTGGACTGGAGCTATTTTGACCATCCGCCACTGGTGGCCTGGACAACGGGCTTGGGGCCTGTTTTGACGGGGCAGGTGTCGGCTTTTTCGATTCGACTGGGATCCCTGCTGGCCTACACTGGCTCTTCCCTGTTGCTTTACCTCACGGCGGCGCGGCTTTTTTCGCTGCAGGCGGGGCTGATCACCCTGGCAACCATCAGCATCGCGCCCATTTTCTGGATTGGGTTTGGAGTGCTGACCCTGCCGGATAGCCCGCTGATGTTTTTTACGGCGGCAACCCTGTGGGTGGCTGCCAAGGAGTTTTTTCCGGCTCCCTTGGCAGAGGGGAAATTGGGGGCCTATGGGGCAGCTCGCTACCGACCGGGGCCGCGGCTGGCGCTGATTGGGCTATTGGTGGGGCTGGCCTGCCTGGGCAAATACCACGGCCTGGCGTTGGGGTTTGGCCTGGTGCTCTTTTGTCTGCTCAGCCCGGCCCACCGCTGCGCCCTCAGGTCGGGATGGGCGCTCTTGGCAGTGCTGGGGTTCTTGGCGGCCTTCAGCCCGGTGCTGATCTGGAACGCCCAGCAGGATTGGGTCTCCTTTCGCTTCCAGGGGGGGCGAGCGGTGCCGGAGGCAGGGTATCAACTGCAAGAGCTGGGGCTGACGGTGCTGGAGGAACTTTTTTATCTTTTCCCGACCTTGGGGATCCCTTTGCTGGGGCTGAGCTTGGCTGAGGGTGGGCGGGTGGGGCTGGCGCTTTTTCAGGGAAGACGCCTCACGGATCAGGAGCTGAAGCATCTTCTAATCCTGGCCTGTGGGCTGCCGCTGGTGCTGGCTTTTACCTTGATGGGGGGCTATCGGCCCATTTTGCCCACCTGGCCCATGCCGGGGTTTTGGGTGCTGAGCTTACTTTTGGGATCCCGTTGGGAAAGGTGGCCAGGAGCGAAGCGGCTCTTGGCGGGAACGGCGGTGGCGGTGGGCCTGTTGGTGGGGGTGGGGCTGGCCCATGTGCGCTACGGCCTTCTCCAGGCTCCCGGTGGGCTGGGCCTGTGGCCGGTGGAACGGGATCCCTCGACTCAGTTGATTGCAATTGAACAGTTGCGGCGGCAGTTGCAGACGGATCCCCGCTTGGCCCAGGCTCTTGCCGAGGCGGATTTCATCTTCACCAACGTTTACTTTTTGGGCGGGCAGATCGGCATGGCCTTGGCGCCGCTGACGGAGAAGCCCCTCACCTGCCTGGATGAAGATCTGCGCGGCTTTGCCTTTTGGTCGCAACCTGAAGATTGGCTGGGCAAAGATGGGCTGTTGGTTACCTCCAAGCTGTTTCAGCCAAGGGCGGGGATCGCGGCCACCTACGGCAACCATTTTGAACAAATTGAACCGGTGGCAGAGATCCCGCTACAGCGGGCGGGCGCGGTGGCACAAACCTTTCAGGTGTACTTGGCTCGGCAGATGCGCCACCCCTATCCCCGACCTTATTCCCGCCAGCGCTGATGATCCTCCGGGGGATCCTATCGGTGCCTGTCGAACCAGCGCATCAGCATTGCCGCCAAGCGCTCGGGGTTGTGGCGCACCAAACCGGTCTGCGGATCTTCTTGCATGACGTTGGCCAAAACGGCGCGGCAGCCCAGGTAGGCCAGTTTGTCAGGATCCAACATCACAAACTCGGAGCCGCTGCGGCGGTAATGCTCCAGAGCCCGTGGGGAAGGCGGCTCCCGCTGCACCAGAACACCGTCGAACAAGCGCACGCCCGCCACCCGATCCAAAGCCATGACGTGATCCCCAACGGTATAGCCGTCGGTTTCCCCCGGCTCGGTCATGATGTTGCACACGTAGATGTGGGGCGCCATATTTTTGGCCAGAGCTTCCACAATTTCCGGTACCAACAGGTTAGGAATAATGCTGGTGTAGAGGCTGCCCGGCCCCAGCACCACAAACTCTGCCGCCTCAATGGCCTCGATGACTTCCGGCAGGGCCGGCGGGTTGGGGGGATCACAGCCAATCCGATAGATGCGTCCTCCGGCTTTGGCGATGTTGGACTCCCCCACCACGCGGCGGCCATCGCTCAACTCCGCCCAGAGGGTGACATCCGCCAGCGTGGCCGGCAGCACCCGTCCCTGAATGGCCAAGACTTGCGAGGTGGCGGTGATGGCCCGGATCAGGTCGCCCCCGGTTACGGCGGTGAGGGCGGTGATGAAGAGGTTGCCGAAGCTGTGCCCGCTCAGCCCCTCCCCCGCCTGGAAGCGGTACTGGAACAGCTCCGTGAGCAACTTTTCTTCGTTGGCCAAGGCGGTGAGGCAGTTGCGGATGTCGCCGGGGGGCAACACGCCGATCTCCCGTCGCAGGCGCCCTGAGGATCCCCCGTCATCGGCCACGGTGACGATGGCGGTAATGTTAGAGCTGTAGCGCTTCAGGCCCCGCAGCAGGTTGGAGAGGCCGGTGCCGCCCCCCAGCACCACGATGCGGGGGCCACGGCTGAGGCGCCGCCGCGACAGCAGCTTATCCACCAGCGCCTCATCCCCCTCTGGGATCAGCACATCTTCGATGGAGCGCATGGCGCTGCGAAAGCCCAGCACCACCATCACCAGGCCGATCCCAGTTACCAAGGGGCCGCTGATGTTGTTGGGGATCCAGGTGGTGATCAGGCGCAGGGTGATGTCGATCAGCCGCTTCAGGCGAAAGATGGGGGTCAATTCCGTCCAGATGGCGATGCCCAGCACCATCAGCAGCACACCCCCTACGGCCAGGGTGAGCCAGCGCTTAACGGCCAGACCGGGAAAGAGCCATTTCCAGCCACTGCCCGGCCAAGCAGTCTTGCGGCGGCGCATGCCCCAAGTGAGGGACTTGTTGCTGGGCTTAGCCATGGGGAGGTACAGAAACGCCGGCCAAAGGGATCCTAACCTGTTGCTGTTCTACGCCAGCGTCAGGGGGTGGCGCTCCGAAGCGGGCCTCCAGCTCCCGCTGCGAATCCAGCAAATGGCGGTGCTGCACCTGGATGTTCAGGGCAGGCAGGGCAGGGTTGCCAGCAGGGACGGTCCAAGGTCGCAAATCTTGCGCCAGGCGCTCCACCAGGGCCACCGAGCGGTGTTGGCCGCCGGTACAGCCGATGGCCACACTTAGGTGGGGGCGACGTTCTGCCCGGTAGTGGGGCCAAAAGGCCTGGATCAGGGAAACGATGTGCTGGTAGGTGGATTGGGTAACCGGATCGGCAAACAGGAACTCCTGCAGGGGCGGATCCTGGCCGGTCAGGTGGCGCAGGTGGGGCTGAAAGAAGGGGTTGGGCAAAAAGCGCACATCGAAGAGCAAGTTGGCATCAGGGGGGGCGCCGTACTTGAAGCCGAAGCTGACCAGCCGCAGGTTGAGCGGCTGCGGGATCCCGTGGGCCAGAGCTTGCAATTGCTGCCGCAGTTGCTGGGCATTGAGGTCGGAGGTATCCAACCAGTGGGTGCAGCGCTCTCGCAGCGGAGCCAGATCGCGCACTTCCTGCTCAATGGCTTCCAACAGGCCACCGCCAGGGTGGTGGGGGTGGGGGCGGCGGTGGGCGCTGAGACGGTTGAGCAATACCAGGGGGCGAGCCTCCAGAAAGAGAAAAGGGATCCCTTGCGATTGCACCCAGGCAGCCAGGGTGGGAACCTGATCCCGGTACTCCTGGGCGTGGAGATTCAAACTGAGGGCCAAAGCAGTGTGGTGGGGCCGCATCGCCTCCACCAAAGGGATCACCTGGCCAGGCGGGATCCCTTCCAGGCCGGTGTAGCCCAGTTGTTCCAATTGCTGGATGGCCAGGGTTTTCCCGGATCCCGTCAGCCCGGCAATAACCAAAACAGGTGTCACTCTAGTCGGTTGATCGTCCATGCAGCCTATTCTAGGGCGAGGGGAAGCCCAAAAACCGGATCCCTGCTGCCAGGCGCTCAGGTCTGGACGGCTGTCGCTGCTTCTTTGTCCGTCTTCCCGTCCGAGAGAGGGGCGCTGGGGCAAAGGTCGGCCAAAAAACACTGCTCGCAGAGGGGTTTGCGGGCGGTGCAAATGGCCCGCCCATGGTCGATCAGGCGAATGGACCAATTTTCCCAATCCGCTTGTGGCAACAACTGCATCAGATCCTTTTCGATGCGCACGGGATCCTCGTGCTCGGTAAGGCCGAGGCGGCGGCTGAGGCGCTTGACATGGGTATCGACAGTAACCCCGGCATTGACGCCAAAAGCGTGGGCCAGCACCACATTGGCCGTCTTACGCGCTACACCGGGTAGGGTGAGCAGCTCCGGCATGGTGCGGGGCACTTGACCGCCAAAATCCCTCAGGATCTTGCGGCAGGCTTCCTGAATGTGTTTGGCCTTGTTGCGATAGAAGCCGGTGGAATGGATGAGGGCCTCGATCTCCTCCCGCGGGGCTGCTGCCAGCGCTTGGGCATCCGGGAAACGGCGGAACAGCTCTGGGGTGACCTGGTTAACCCGCTCATCGGTACACTGGGCAGACAAAATGGTGGCCACCAGCAGTTGCAGCGGCGTTTGGTAGTGGAGGGCACAAGTGGAGTTGGGGTAGTGGCGCTTCAGCCGGATCAGGATCTCCAAAGCGCGCTGGCGCAAGGCCCGTTTGCTGGCCATCTTTCCCTAGCCCGACCCGGTAACGATGGCGAGGGTGTCTTTGAAGATCAGCACCACCCCCAAGCCCAGCAACAACACCAGGCCTGTCTGCATCACCCGGTCTTCTAGCTCCTTGGGCAGCCGTTTGCCGCGGATCCCTTCCAGGATCAAAAAGGCGATGTGCCCCCCATCCAAAGCGGGCAGAGGCAACAGGTTGAGAAAAGCCAGGTTGATGCTGATCAAAGCGGTGAAATTAAACAAGCTGGCAGCATCATCCCGCGCCAGATCCGCGCCGATCTTGACGATCCCCACCGGGCCGGAGACCTGTGTGGCCGTGCTTTGAAAATTCTCAACCAACTGCCGCAAACCGTTTACATTCAGCATCACCACCCGCTGGTAGGCGTTTCCAGCCTCTGTGAAGATCTCGGCCAGGTTCCGGGCGGGGCGCAAGGTCAGCTCCTGGTTGGGCGCTAAGGTCACCCCAATGGCCACCGTCTCCCCCCGCAGCTCCGGGATCACCGTCAACTGGAAGGGATCCCCTGCCCCGCGCTGCACCTTTAGGGCAACGGGCTGGTTCTCGCTGCTGCGGATCAGCGCCTGAAAATCGTTCAGGGCTGCCAAGGCCGCCGTCTCGTCGGCGATGGCGCTGTAGTCGTGGTCGGCTGCCCGCAACACCACATCTTCCGCCTGCAGGCCGGCCCGCTCCGCCGGGCTATCCGTCATCACCTGAGGGATGAGGATGCCGGGATGGATGCGCGCCACCGATGGGATCCCCACTGTGGCAAACATCAACACCAGCACCAGATAGGCAAAGATCAGGTTGGCCATCACCCCGGCACTCATCACCACCAGGCGATCCAACACAGGACGGTTCTTCAGCAGATCCGGGTCATCGGGCGGGTAGGGGGAACGCTCGTCCTCGTCGGGAAAGCCCACATAGCCCCCCAGCGGCAGGGCGCGAATGGCGTACTCCGTCTCCTTACCTTGGTAGCGCCACAGCACCGGGCCAAACCCCAGCGAGAAGCGGTTGACGTGGATCCCTTGTAACTTGGCCGCCGCAAAATGGCCTGCCTCATGCACCAGGATCAGCAGGGCGAGAATGGCGATGGAGAGGAGAACAGGCATGGGCTGGCGTGCAGGTAAAGAAGGAAGAAAAGCCAAGAGGCAGAGGATCAGGGCGACGGACAGGCCTGCTGCCTCAGGGAACCAGGATAACAGACCAGAAGCGGCAGAATCCTCAGAACACCTGCTCCACTTCTAGGATGTCGGGGATGCTCTCCCGCAACTTGCGCTCAATGCCCATTTTCAGGGTCAGGGTGGAACTGGGGCAGGCACCGCAGGCCCCCTGCAGGCGCAGCTTGACCACCGGGCCGTCAATTTCCACCAACTCCACATTGCCCCCATCGGCCATCAAGTAAGGGCGCAGCTCGTCTAGGACTTTCTCGACGTTCGCGCTATTGAGTTCCAGTGCTTGTGCCATGGTTGCTTTCAGCCTCATCGAATTTGGATTGTAGCGATTTCCCCCCAGCCCCCTCAAGGCAGCCAGGGATCGCTATGATTTCAACATAGTCTGAATCTTGCGGGGAGAGGGCTAGTCTGGTTGTCCGGATCCATCCAACACCAGGCGATTAGAATGGGAGGCAGATTTGCCTATTCCCAGCAGCGTTACCCACTCAGCAGGGCTGTCTTTATTCTTTATGCTAGACGCTTTACTGATCGCGATCTTCATGTTGGCCGGGGCTGGCCTTGGGTTTTATGGCCTGGATCTGCTCCCTCCTGCCGCCATTCAGGGGGCCAATGTGGAGGGAGCCCGCGTCGTCACCAGCGGCTTCGGCGTGCTGGCAGGGCTGGCTCTGGGATCCCTGGTGCGCTGGAGCTACCGTCGCTTCGAGGCCAATGTGCGTTCCCTGCCGCCGGACGTGTTGATCAGCCGCTCGGTGGGGCTGGTGATTGGTTTGGTGATCGCCAACTTGGCCATGGCTCCTGTATATTTGTTGCCGCTGCCCCCTCAACTCAACCGCTTTCTCGAGCCGCTGGCTTCGGTCTTTTTCAGCTTGGCTTTTGCTTATCTGGGGGTCAGCCTGGCCGATACCCATGGCCCCTCGCTGCTGCGGCTGTTGAACCCCAACTATGCTCTCCAGGCAGCCCTTTGGGCAGAGGGCAATGTGGTGGCTGCCACGGCCAAGGTTTTGGACACCAGCTCCATCATCGATGGCCGAGTGGCCCAGTTAATCGAGACAGGCTTTTTGGAGGGAACCCTGGTGGTTCCCCGCTTTGTGCTGACGGAACTGCAAACCATCGCCGACAAGGCCGATGCCCAAAAACGAGAGCGGGGCCGCAAAGGCCTCGATACGCTGCAAGCTTTACGAAAGGCCTATCCTGAGCGCTTCGTCATTCACGAAGCCAACTATCCCGATCTGACCACCGTCGACGAAAAGCTGGTGCGCCTTACCCAAGCTGTAGGGGGAACGCTGCTCACCACCGATTACAACCTGAAGAAGGTGGCGACTCTGCAGGGGGTTAAGGTGCTGAATGTGCATGAGTTGGCCGAGGCGCTGCGGCCCATCTATGTTGCCGGCGATAGCTTCGATATCAAGATCACCCGCGAGGGCAAGGAGCCGGGCCAGGGGGTAGGCTATCTGGAGGACGGCACCATGGTGGTGGTAGAAGAAGGGCAGCGCTCTTTGGGCAAAACCCGCTCCGTTGTGGTAACCAGCGCCATTCAGACCTCAGCAGGCCGCATGATCTTCGCCCGTCTCAGCAAAGACTCTGCCCCGCTAACCCGCCCGGCCTCTGATCCCGCCAGCCCAGCCTCCTCAGGGAAAACCTGAGCTCTGGGCCTGTGTTTCCCCGACGCGATGGTGGCCTCTTCCCACATGGGCGTGCTTCGACCCACTCCGATTTTCTACACACAGGATCGCCAGAGGCGCTTCTGGGGTTTTTATTGGGAAGAGGCTGAGAAATATGGCATCCACCCTCAGCACATCGTGAGTGGACAGCAAATCTGGGAGGTGGCCAACGCCGGGGAGTACGAAGCCCAGCTCAACCAGGTGTTTGAGACTGGGGATCCCCTTTCCTACCAATGTCAGGTGAACTCGCCCCGCTACAAGTTGCACTTGCATCTCTCCCTCAACCCGGTACGGGACATGGAAGGGGCGGTGGTAGCCGTCTCGGTGGTGGGCAAGCTGTTGGGGGCAACGCCTTTCAACTTGGCCGGCGGAGCCAGCAGCCCCACTGCCCAGCCCCATCCCCTCTTGGCTGATCCGGTGCAGGGGATCACGGCCCAGTTGCTGCGCAACATCGGCCACTCCCTAGACATTCGCGAGCTGTGCCAGCAGACGGTGGAGCAGTTGGGGCAATTGTTTGGGGTGGATCGCTGCCTGCTGGCCCTCTACGAAGTGGGGCAGGATTCCCTCACGGTTAACGCCGAGTACCGCCGCAACCCAGGGGATCCCTCGCTGCTGAACCAGACCTTGCGACTGGCGGATTATCCCCATCTGCTGCAGGCCCTGAGGCAGGAAGAGCCGGTGCTGATGGAGCGCCGTCTGGCCATCGCCATGTCCTATCGCGGCTATGCCAACAGCCTGCTCTGGCTGGAAGTGTTGCCCCCCAACGAAGCCCCCGTCTGGCAGGCCGGCCACCTCCAGGTGCTGCAGAGCATTGCCACCTATCTGGGCACGGCGATTGCCCACGCCATCTTGCTGGATCAAAGCCGCCAACTGGCCACCCGCCTGCAGTTGGCCAACCAGACACTGCGTCAGAAAAACAAAGAGCTGGAGCAGGCCCGTGCCCAAGCGGAATCGGCCAACCAACTGAAAAGTCAGTTCTTGGCCAATACTTCCCATGAGCTGCGCACCCCTCTCAATGGGATCATCGGCTTTATCAAGCTGGTGCTGGACGGGATGGCCGAAAGCCGCGAAGAGGAGCTGGACTTTTTGCAGGAGGCCTATCGCTCGGCCCTGCACCTGTTGGCCTTGATCAACGACGTGCTGGACATCGCCAAGATCGAGGCGGGCAAAATGCAGTTGGAGTTTCAGCCCTGCGACCTGCAAGCTTTGTTTAAGGATGTGGCAGCCAAAACCAGCCTGCAGGCCAGCCAAAAGGGCCTACAACTGAGCTTTCAGTTGCCCAACACCTCAGATCAGATTTTGCTCTTGGGCGATTACCAACGCCTGTTGCAGGTGATGCTTAATTTGGTGGGCAATGCCATCAAGTTCACCCCCAAAGGCTCGGTGACCGTGCGGGCGGATATCCTTCCCGGCAACCCGGGTTTGGCCCGCATCCGCGTCATCGACACCGGCATCGGGGTGTCGCTGGAAAAGCAGCAAAAGCTGTTTCAGGCTTTTACCCAGGTGGATGGTTCCACCACCCGCCAATATGGGGGAACGGGCTTGGGCCTGGCCATCAGCCAGCGGCTGGTGGAGGCGATGGGGGGGGAGATCAATTTCTACAGCTTGGGCGAAGGGCTGGGATCCACCGTTACCTTTACGGTACCCCTCTACCGCCGGCCGCTGCTGGGCGGGGATGCAAGCCCAGAGACAATTGCCGCCGGATCAACCCAAGATAGACCTGAGGATACCGATCCCACCTTGATTTCTGTTCCCCACCCGGCCCAGCGATGATCCGTCCGGCCATTTCTTCTCGATCATTCGCCTAACTATGCCCCATCCTCGCAAACGGTTTGGTCAGCATTGGCTCAAGGATCCCGCTGTCCACGCAGCCATTGTGCGGGCTGCCCACCTGGATGGCTCTCAGGCAGGCGCAGATCCCATTTGGGTGCTGGAGATCGGCCCCGGCACCGGGCAGTTGACGCAGCGATTGCTGGCCCAGGGCGTCCAGGTGGTGGCGGTGGAGATCGACCGGGATCTGTGCCGGCTGCTGCAAAAACGGTTTGCCGACCAGCCGCGTTTTCACCTGGTGGAAGGAGATTTTCTTCGCCTGCCGCTCCCGCCTCAGCCCCGCCTGCTGGTGGCCAACATCCCCTACAACCTCACCGGCCCGATTCTGGAGAAAGTGCTGGGATCCCCGGCCCAGCCGGTCAGACAGTTCGAGCGCATCGTCCTCTTGGTGCAAAAAGAGCTGGCCGAGCGCCTTCAGGCTGGCCCCGGCAGCAAAGCCTACGGTGCCCTGAGCCTGCGGACGCGCTATCTGGCCGATTGCGAGCTGATCTGTAAAGTGCCTCCCACCGCTTTCCAGCCGGCCCCCAAGGTGGAATCCGCTGTGATTCGCCTCACCCCCCGCCCCGCCCCCACCCCTGCTCGGGATCCCCGCTGGTTTCACCAACTCCTTCGCCAAGGGTTCTCCACCCGCCGCAAGAAGCTCACCAATGCCCTGGGGAGCTTGGTGGAGCGAGAGGCGGTCGCAGCAGCGTTGGCTCAGCTCCGCCTCAGCCCCGATGCCCGCGCCGAAGAGCTGGATCTGCCCCACTGGCTGGCCTTGAGCGACCTACTGCTGGAGAAAGCGCCCAAGGCTGCCCCTCAAGAGGAATAAGAATCGCGGTAGGGTGGGAAAAGACGGTGGCTGGATGCCCAGCGCTTTTTGGCTTGAGGAAAGGCTTTTTAAGGGCGAACCTATGCTCGACAACCAAGGCAAACAGATTCTTGTAACCGGTGGCACCGGCGGGCTGGGGTTGGGGGTGGTTCCCGTAGTGCTGGCCAGCGGGGCAGAGCTGACCCTGACCTACCGACAGGAGGAGGAGCTAGCCGTGCTGCGGCAGCGCCTGCCGGCCAGTGCTCTGGATCGGGTGCGCTTTGTGCAAGTGGATTTGTTGGACGAGGCGGCGGTTGCCCGCGCCATTGCCGACCTGCCCCGCGTAGATGGGCTGATCCACCTGGTGGGCGGCTTTGCCATGGGCCCCACCCACGAGTACAGCTTGGCAGACTGGCGGCGCGACTTTGACCTCAACCTCACCACCACTTTCCTAGCTTGCAAGCACAGCCTGCGCAAGATGTGGCAGCAGGGCTATGGGCGGATTGTAACGGTGGGATCCCGCGGCGCAGTGGAGCCGGGCTCGCAATTGGCGGCCTACTGCGCTTCCAAAGCAGGGGTGGTGGCTCTGACCCGCACCATTGCCGCCGAGACCCAAGGCACCGACATCACCGCCAACGTCATTCTGCCCAGCATCATCGACACGCCGGCCAACCGCGCCGCCATGGGATCCGCGCAAGCCGAGCGGTGGGTAAAGCCGGAGTCCATTGGGCAGGTGATCGCTTTTTTGGTCTCGGAAGCGGCGCGGGATCTGAGGGGCGCGGTGATCCCGGTGTATGGCAGCGTCTAAGCGACCGGTTGACCGGGCCACGAGCCGCCATTCATGATACAAATATGTACTTATCCCAATCCAGTTCTTGTCTATGCTGAAGCGATTATTCTGGGGTGGTTTGCGTCGGCAAATTGGTCGCATCGAGGTGGCAGGGGCCATTGATGGCAAAGCCCGCGAGCGCGTTCTCAAAGCCCTAAAAGAGGTGGAAGAAAAACAGCTCCCTGCTCTAGTGCTCCGCATCGATAGCCCCGGCGGAACAGTGGCCGACTCCCAAGAAATCTACAGTGCTCTCTTGCGTTTGCGGGAACAAAAAGGCACCCGTATTGTTGCCAGCTTTGGCAACATTGCCGCCTCTGGGGGGGTTTATATCGCCATGGGAGCGGAAAAAATCGTCGCCAACCCAGGAACGATCACCGGCAGCATCGGCGTGATCATTCGAGGCAATAATATCGAGCGTCTTTTGGATAAAGTGGGGATTTCATTTAAAGTGATCAAGTCTGGCCCCTACAAAGATATTCTCTCGTTTGATCGCGAGCTGACCCCAGAAGAGCGAAACATCTTGCAAGAGTTGATCGATATCACCTACGGTCAGTTTGTGCAGACGGTTGCTGCTGCCCGCAAGTTGAGTTTGAATGTGGTCAGGACTTTTGCCGATGGCCG
Source organism: Synechococcus sp. H55.10 (assembly GCF_047502715.1). Taxonomy (NCBI): domain Bacteria; kingdom Bacillati; phylum Cyanobacteriota; class Cyanophyceae; order Synechococcales; family Synechococcaceae; genus Synechococcus; species Synechococcus sp. H55.10. Next base: position 52,386 of record NZ_JANSJJ010000004.1, on the reverse strand, counting down.
CATTTTCAGTGGAGAGCAGGCCCTCCACCTAGGCGTGGTGGATCGCTTGGGCACGGAAGAGGATGCTCGCCTCTTGGCGGCAGAGCTGGCGGGGTTGCCGACAGATGCCAAATTCTACGATCTGCTCCCCCGGCGCAGAGGCTGGTCTCGGTTTCTGCCGGCAGCAGAAGCTCTGGCGCGTTTGCAGTTTGAAGTGAGCACCTCGGGCTTGCCCCTATGGCTCTACACCGGTTCTTGAGTCGGAAAAAACTGTATAGTCGTTTCAAGAAGATTGAGGCGCTTCAGCCCCTCTCCCAAAAGAGGAGAGAGGAACCGGGGATCAGCCAGCAAGCTGTTCTATCACGGCTGGCCACAGGTTAAGCCTGTACCTTGCCGGGCTCGTAGAAGACTTTGGGCAGGGGTCGAGCAAACTTCGAGAAATCGGTCTCCGGCCTAGGCGAACCATAGCCTGCCTTCAAGTTAGAACGATTGAAAGTACTTTTCCCTCTGGCAGGCTCGTAGAAGATCCACCTTCTGAGGGTGTAGTTCACTTCATAGAGAGTTTGCCGAACACCGTTGATCAGCGATGGAGAGCTGAAGCTGCGGGCTCTGGGCGGCTGATACCAGTAGACATCCCCCGGAGATACAGATAAAGGCTCTGGATCGGCAAAGGGAGGATCGTAAAAAATTGCAAAGTTGGGCTGAGGTCGGCACTGAAATTGAACCTGATATACCCCTTGAGAGGTCATTTCCTGCCGGCCCTGTTGCCACGACTGCAGCATTTTGCCAACATCAAAGCCCATAGCTCGCTGAAAATGCCACAGGGATCCCTGGAGGAAAAAGAAGGCCAAATAGAAGTGGGCATTGGCCAGCCAAACCCTCGAGGAATAGTTCCACGCCCCGGTTTGATTTGGATCGAAGTAGTAAGGGGTGAACGCGGATTTCAGCTCTAGGGTGGGGCCGTAAAACTCCACCGGGTAGGCCAGCGAGTTAAACCCACAATAATAAGAGGCCGCAAAGCCGGCCAGAGCAATGCCAAATAGAGAGTAGGAGAGGATCCCGTCTGCCGAGAAAAGAAAGCGAGCTTTAACCCACTCAAACGGCGGAACCAAAATGTGCCACACCCCTCCCAGCAAGAGAAGAGCTGCCACATAAATATGGCCCCCCACCAAGTCTTCCAAATTGTTGACATCGAACAAATGGGTGCGGTAGTCCCAAAGGGTGGCAAAATCTAAAGTTGGAGCCGTAACCAGGCGTACCTGATCGCTATTGGCATCGTACAACCCCCCAAATAGCATTGCCTTGGCCACCAACAACAGGGATCCCAAGCCCAAAACTAGCAGGTGGTGCCCCAAAATTACCCCCAATGTTTTGGCATCATCCCAAGCAAAGTGAAACTTGGCGGCCCTGCCAAATTCCATATCTAAGCTGGGGGGAAGTCGGGTTTGGTGGAAGTAGGCCCCCCAAGCCAACACGCCCGCAGCCACCAGGTGAATGGCAGCAATGGCCACGTAGGGAAAGGTATTGACAATCTGGCCGCCGCTGCCGACCCCCCATCCCAACGTGGCCAGGTGGGGCAGCAAAATCAGCCCTTGCTCGTATAGGGGCCGCTCTGGCGAGAACTTGGCCAGCTCAAACAGGGTGAAGACCCCTGCCCAAGCCATGATCAAAGCCGCATGAGCCACATGCGCCACAATAAAAGTATTGGAGAGGTTCATCAATCGAGCGTTACCTGCCCACCAGGGATAGCCTGATGGGTGCGTCTTTCTGGTTTTCATAGGTAGTTCCTCAGTCAGCTACAGGCAGGTTTAGCTCAAACCGGCAATAATGTGGTCAAGATAAACGGCCATCTCTTGACCTGCCTCTGTGCCAAGACTTTCCGTCAGCACCTCCTTCATAGCATTCAAGGCTTGAATGACACGATCGATGGGAACGCCGAGAGTGATGTAAGTTTCTTTCAAACCCTGCAACACCCGCTCATCCAAAATAGAAGTATCGGCAGCCAACATGGCGTAGGTGGCATAGCGCAGAAAATAGGTCAGATCCCGCAGGCAGGCCGCGTAGCGCCGGGTGGGGTACATATTGCCCCCCGGCAGGGTGATATCCCCATAGAGCAAGCTTTTGGCAACGGTTTGGCTGATAATGCTGCTGGCGCTGGAGCTGATGGTTTTAGCCGCCTTGACGCGCATGTTGCCACTCTGGAAATAGCGACTTAACTGTTCCAGAGCTGCGGCATCTAAGTAGGAGCCTTTCTCATCGGCAGGGTTAATCAGGGAAGTAATGGTGTCTTTCATGGCTTTTCCTCCAAGCACTGATATGGACTATTTTTTTGAGGCAATTGGACAAATTCTGCTTGCGTTAGCGGGACGGGATCCTTGCACCGCTTGCTCAGGCATTGCCTGTGAGAACTTTTATTGAGTTGCAGCTTAAGACATCAGAGCCTGCAAGCAAGCTTAAACCTCAAACTCGCAAATCTTAAGGGCAACACAACTCAAGTCCTCAACAAAATCGGGCAACCGCGCAGCAAAGTGTCTACTAACTTATCCATTCAAAAAGCGCGAATCAGTCGATCGAAGTAGGGGGCTGCCAAAGCCATTTCCTCCGAAGAAAGAATACCGGCGGCTACTTCTTTTAGACAGCTCATGGCCACCCGCAGGTTCGGCAGCGGCACGCCCAAAGATGTATACATTTCGCGCATTCCGTTCAGGCCGATGTCCTCTAGCGGCTTATCGTTTCCCGCCAAGATGCAATAGCTAACCAAGCGGATGTACCAGCCTTGATCCCGCTGACAGAGGGCTGTCTTTTGAGGATTGCCTTTATTGCTGGGGGTGTTGGGGCATTTGGCCCAAAAACGTTTGCTGCCTTCCTGGACAATTTTTTGCTCGTTCTCCGCTAATTTTTTGGCGGCTCGGATACGCACTTGACCCTTGCTGAAGAAATCTTCTAGCTTGGCAATCTCGGCACTGCTGAGGAAGCGATCAGCCGCATCCGACTGCGCGATGACTTGGGCAACAATGCTCATAGGTTTTTGGCAAGGAACGCTCTACAGGTAACAAAGTAAGCTATATCCTCAAGAATCGAAATCACTTATTAAGAAAAAGTTGTGAATTGAAACTTACTCGCAACAAACCCTCTCTGCCCCGTGTTTTCAGCACCGTGACCAGATCGAGAGGGCTGGGTTGGCGGCCAATCGGGATCCCGGATACAAACGCGACTCACAGGGATCCGCTCAGCACCCCAGTTCCTCGCCGGCGAAGCTTTTGGGCAGTTGGAGGAATGGTGCTGGGCACGAGCCGAGGGGGTTTGCAGGTGCAACTTCCCTTGGGATCCCCTTCGAGTCAGGTGCCCTCTTACCTGGCTGGATCCTTCTCAGCAAGGGAAGCACGAGAGTTTGGGTTCTGTGTCAAAGTTGGGGCAGATGGGGCAGGTGAAGCGTAAAGGTCGCCCAGCCGGCAGCGCTGCTCACCTCGATGGATCCGCGCAACTGATCCACCATCTGTTTCACCAAAGCTAAGCCCAGCCCCGTGCCCCCTTCCTTCCAGGGATCCTTGCTGGGAATGCGGTAAAAGCGCCCAAAGATGCGCGTCAGCTCCTCGGCAGGGATCTCTTGGCTGTTGCTGACCTGGATGCGGCTTTGACGATTTTCCGTTTCAATTTGCAAGCGGATGGATCCCTGGGCTGGGGTGTATTTGACGGCATTGTGCAAAAGCTCGCGCAGGATCCTGCTCAACAGCAAGGGATCCGTCGTGAGGCTGCTTTCGAGGGGAACACTGGCGTGAAAGCTCTGCCCCTTGGCGCGGGCCCGCTCCTCGGTAACGGTCAGCAGATCCCCCAGCAGCTCCCGCCAGGTGAGGGCTTGCACCTCCAGAGCGTAGGCCCCCGCCTGCAGGCGCTGCAGATCCAGCAGGTCGTTGATGAGCTCGATTTCCCGCTGGCATTCTCGCTCGGCAATGCTTAGATATTGAGCTCGCTTTTCGGGGGAGGGAGCCATCTGCAGCATCTTCAGAGCCATCTTCAAGCTGGTCAGGGGGGTGCGCAGCTCGTGGCTGACGGTGCTGATAAAGTCATCTTTGAGACGGCTAAGCCGCTCCAGGGCTTGCACCTGCTCTTGGGCAGCTTGGAACAGGCGCGCCTGGCGCAGCCCAATGGCGCATTGGTTGGCCACTTGCTGGATCAGTTGGATCTCCTGGTTGTCGAAAGGACGTGCAGCCGAGCGAAAAATCCACAGATCCCCTAGCACCTGGCCTTTGTCTAGCAAGGGACAAGCCATCACCACCTGGCGGTTTTCCGGGGCCCTCCCTGAGAAGCAAAATAGACAAAGCTGCCCTCTGAGCAGTTGCCGGTGAATGTCGTCGTAAGGCCCTCCCACTAGGGGTAGAGAAACGTTCAGGTGGGAAGCGGAGCGGGGGCAATACTCGTAGCTGATGGTGGAAAGGGTGAGGTCGGCGTTGTAAAGACCGATATCGCAGCCATCGGCATCTAGACTCTCTCCCAGCTCGCGCACGGCGGTGTTGAGGATCTCGGCTTCGTCGAGAGCATCGCGCACGCGGTCGGTGATGCGTTTTAAGATGGCCTCAAATTGCAAAGCCCGCTCCAGCTCGGCGGTGCGCTGCTGCACCTTCTCCTCCAGCGTTTGGTTCAGGGCTTTTACCTGTTCATAAAGCTGGGCTTGCTGCAAGGCAATGGCCAATTGCTCCGCCAGCTCTTGCAAGAGCTTAATTTCCCACTCCTGCCAAGGACGGCTGGCCCGGCAGTGCTGCGGCACCAAGAGGCCCCAGAGCTCCTCCCCCTGCCGAATTGGGATCACCAAGTTGGCCTGAGCCTGAAAGGATTCCAAAAGCTCCCGATAGCAGGGATCCAAAGGGGCCGTGGCCACATTGTCGATGGCCTGCACAAAGCCCTGCTGGTACTTGCGATAGCAGGGATCCTGATGAAAGTAGGAATCCCACACGGAGCGGCCTAAGTGGCTGGGCCAGGGATCCAGGACGGACTCGGCGGCTACAAATCCCCCTATGCCCTTCTGCAACTGGTAGATTATCACCCGATCCACCTGGAGAAACTCTCGCACTTCCGCCGCCGTGGTTTGTAGGAGGGGCTGCAAGTCCAGCTTCTCGCGGATCCGGCGCAGCAGGGATCCCAGAAGTCTTTCTCGCTCTGCCTCTTGCAGCAGCAGATCCCGGGCTTCTTTGAGAGGGGTTATATCCACAGCAATGCCGCAAACGGCATAGGGATCCCCTTGCCAATCCCGCAGGGCAAACTTGGTGATCCACGTTTCTTGCTTTTTGCCGTCTCGACAAATGGTGCGCTCACAGCTGATGGGAGCGGGAGACTGGATGGCCCTTTGATCTCCCTTGCGGAACTCCAGAGCTTCCTCTGGCGAGAAGAGCTCCGTATCGGCCTTGCCGAGAACTTCTTCTGGGAGTTTACCCTTTTTCTGCAGGTAAGCTTGATTGACCTGTAAGTAGCGGCCCTGCAAATCTTTAACAAAGATGGGAAAAGGGATCCCGTCGAGGATGGCCTTGAGACGGGCCTCGCTCTCTTGCAGGGCCAGCTCTGCCTCTTTTTGCTCGGTGATATCTTCTGTGATGCCGGCAATGCGGATCACTTCTTGCTGCTCATTGAAAATAGGTCGGCAGGAAGTTCGCAACCAGCGCACCCGACCATCTCGATGGAAAATGCGATAGGTAACCGGCTTCTCTCCTCGGATAACTTGAGCTACGGCTTGCAAAACCTGAGGCAGATCTTCGGGGTGGAGCCTGTCTTTCCACAGATCCGGCTTCTGGTAAAACTCCTCCGGCGTGTATCCCCAAATCTGTTCACAACGCGGACTTACGTAGGGAAATTGACCAAAATCTGCTGAACTTAGGAAAAAGCTTACAGGAACAACTTCCGCAATTTCCCGGAAGCGGGCTTCGCTTTCCCGCAGCGCCAGTTCCGCCTCTTTTTGCTGGGTAATGTCGCGGGTGCTGCAGACGATTCCTGCCACCGCAGGATCCTGCAAAAGATTAGTACAGCGGCTCTCTAGCCATACCCAATGGCCATCCGCATGCTGTGCCCGATAGATAAAGCTGAGCGTTTCGCCAGGTCTAGCCTTGAGTTGTTCAAGAGCACTAGCAACAATCTCCTGATCTTCTGGGTGAACCCAATCCAAAGGTATAGGTTCTCCCTCCTTAGGACAACGACCTAAAATTTTCTCAGCAACCGGGCAATTGAGAGGATAGACCAAGCCTTGGGCATCGATCCAGCACAAAATGTCGTGGCTGTTGTTGAGAAAGGCGCAAAAGCGCTCCTGTTGTTCTCGCACCTGCTGTTCCAGCCGCTTTTGTTCCGTAATGTCCAAGGCAATGCCGAGGCACCCCAAACCTTTGGACTCATCCTGCAGCTTCACGGCCAGGCGATAGACATAGCGCTCTTGGCCTTGAATGATTTCCTTGCCCTCCACTTGGGAAACCCCTTGCCGCTCTATGTCGGCTAGAGTTTGGGGAGCGCGCTCCAGCCACCGGGGGTACTGCTGAGCCATCTCTTGCAGGGAAGTGCCCAGCAGGTCGCCAAACCAGGCGCGGTCGGTGGCATTTTGCAAAATCAGCACCCCCTGGGGATCCCTGGCCCATATGGCTGCCGGCAGGGCGTCCAAGAGGGCTTGCAATTGGGCTTCCCGCAGCCGCAGATTGTCTTCCAGTTGCTTCTGCTTGGTGATGTCTCGGCCGACCCCGCGAATAAACCGCAGCCGGCCCCGCCGGTCGAAGATGCCCTGGTTGATCCACTCAAACCACCGCACCTGTCCCGCCGCGTCCACCATCCTATCAACCCTTGTGAAGGTGGGCTGCTGAGGGGTGAGCTGGGCTATTTGCTGCCGCACCTGCTCTTGCTCCTCTGGCAACAAGGCCTCGATCCAGCGCCGGCCCCGCCAATTGCCAAAAACCCTCTGGCAGACTTCGTTACACTCCACCAATGTCGTATCGGGCCGCGCCAGGGTGACGATATCGGGAAAACCAACCTGGGCCTGATGTAGCCGCCGCCTTTGCCAGAAGACAAGCGCCAGGAAAGAGGCTGCCCACAAAAGCAGCCACGGCCAGTTGCGCAAAGCATCCCTGACGACTAGGCTAACGGTTTCTAGAGACTCCCCAGGAATAGTCATGACGGCTTAGCATTGCCGAAATTCTGTTCTGTGAAGGTACGCAAGAGCACCTATCCAAATTCACGGCACCTATCCAAATTCACACCCATTCTCGACAGCTTTCCAAGGATTGCCAAGTACTGCAATCAACAGCTTATGAGGCAACCTCACGGGTTCATATAGGCCTGAATCCAGCCTGCCAGCCGCTGCGCCAAGGCAAGGGCTTCCGGCTCGCCTTTTTTGATCGCCGATTGGCTACTGAAACAAGCGATCACTTCTTCAAGCTCTTGTTCAAAAACCTGGGGACGGAACTGCAACCGCACCTGAGCTTGTAGCTGAAAGCTTTCCTGTGCTTCTTTATCCAAGATCTCTTGTCCCAGCCGCTGCAGCCGCACCCCTTGCAATTGGGCGAGAGGATAAGAGAAGACCTGCTGCCGCCAGATCCCCCAAGGGCCACCCAGCCGGGTCAGGGTCACCCGCTGCCGCTCCCGATCCACACTCAAGATCTGCCCCAGCCCCCAAGGGATCCCAATCCCCAGGCCCGCTGCTACAGCCAGTAGCCCCAGCAGAGGGGAAGGCTGCCAGAGCTGGGATCCCAGCGCCAACAACCCCAGCCCCGCCCCCACCCGCCAGGCCAGTTGCTCAGAGGTAAACCTTTGCAGGGCAATCCGCAGCCGTCTGGGGGTGCGCTCCAGAACTTGCAGGTAAACCAGCGCCATGGAAGGGGATCCCGTTTTTGGAGCCAGTTTACCAGGTGCCGCGGAACCCTGAAGGCTTTTGTTGCTAAGTTGGCAAAGAACTAAAACTTAGGTTCGGCAAAAAACTCTGACAAATCCAAGGCAAACCCAGGGATCTTTTCTTGTTCCAAAACCTCGATTATCATGACCTCCGCAGTCAGCATGAGGGATCCCCTTATCCAGGATCCACCAGGGATCCCATAAACAGCACAGTTTGCGCCTCGGGGTTGTCGCCGGATCTAGAAGCGACAATGGCAAACCAGAAAGGTCGATCCGCTACGAATTGGAAGGGCTCCTGCCGGTCGCTGGCGGTGCGGGAGACGATTACCCCGGTGGCAGCAGCCGCCTCGGATCCCTTTTCATCCACTTCGATGGCCGCCTTGTGCAAGACTCTGCTGACCTGCGTCGGCTCTGAGGTCATCTGGCTGAAATCGGCCCGGCGAGAAAAGGCGATCCCCATACCCAACTGCTGCAAAGCCGGCACCAGATCGGTTGCGTAGGCCAGCTTAAACTTGGGGATCCGCACCGAGCCGGGGCGGGTGGGCAGGGATCCCGTCCATTCTTGCCAAGTTTCTGGGCTGAGCTCCTGTTGCAGGGTTGCCAAGCTCACCCCTGGTTTGGGCAGCAGGATCAGCAGGGCCAGCTCCCCTTCCCCATAGGGCAGGCGCACCACCTGGAGCTGCTCGGTCTCCCGGTAGCCGTAGCGACCGGATTGGGCCATCAGCGGCACTTGGACACGGCGGCCATCAGCTCGGGTGAAGGGCTGGGGCTTGGTCAGGGCCGGATCGAAGGGCTGGGTCCACTCTCCCTTGAAATGGATGGCGTTGAGCAAAACCATCACGTCCTCGCGGCTGAGGCGATCCACGATGCGGTCGATCTGGCCCTGGGTGCGCTCGGCTACCCAACGGTTAATCGCCTGCACCGTCTGGCGGGATCCCAGCTCCACCCGATTGACCACCGCTTGGTAATAGGTAGCCAGCGCCTGCAAAAAGGGAGGCCGCAGGGTGAGGATTTGATCGACCCAAAGGCCGTTGGCCACTTGCACCTGGATCGGCCCTTCTGCTTGGGATCGCTCCACCAGCCAGCGCGCCATCTGGGCGTTGGTCCAGTTCAACTCATTGAGGGAGAGTTCTTGGGCCTCCAGCACCTCGGCCATGGCCGCTTGGGTCTCTCCAGCGGCGCCGTTGTACAGCATGCTCAGGGCCAGGCGAAGGCTCAAGGGGGAGAAAAAGAGGTTCTCTTGCGGCTGCTGCTGGAGTAGGTGAGCGAATAGCTTTAGCGCAAAGCGACTTTGGGCTTGTTGGGCCACAGCCTCTTCTCCATACCCTTCCCCATAGGTCACGGTCGGCTCAAACGGGATCCGCACCGGGGTTTCCCCGTGCGTGGGCCAGAGACCCAAAAGCAATAGGCCAAACAGAGCCAGAAGCGGGATCCGGCTCGCCGAGGACATGCTCAAAAGGTCTTTCATTGGGTCTCTCCTGGCCGGGTGGGGAACGATAGATAGACTCTATAGGCTATGGTATCGGGTTGGGGGTGGATGGCTCTTGCCCAGGCCGGCCATTGCGGCTGCGCTTGAGGTGAGATCGACAGGCCAAAGCCCGCAGGAGATCCCGGCAAACTTGCCGCGGATCCCCTCCCTCTTCAGTCCAGAGAGCAGGGTAGGATCAAGCCTGCACAGCTCAGCAGGAGAAAGGGATGAGTTGGTGGGCAAGAGAGCGCCAGGCTGTCACAGCGAGCGGGATCGCCTTGGGCCTGGCTCTGCTGCTGGGATGTACTGCTGGAGGAGAAGCCCAGGAGACGGCAGCCGTTGCCAGCTCGACCCCGGCCAAAGGGCAGCCCCAGCACCTGCCGGTGGAAGCGGAAGTAACCATTGCCGGCAAGCGCTTTGAGCTGGAAGTGGCCCGCACCCCCGAGCAACAGCGGCTGGGCCTGATGTTTCGCACCGATTTGCCGCCTGATCGCGGCATGTGGTTTCCCTTCGACCCGCCCCAGCCGGCTGCCTTCTGGATGTTCAACACGCCGCTTAACCTGGACATTATCTTTCTCCGCCAAGGTCAGGTGGTGTACATCGCTGCCGATGTGCCCGGCTGCCCCGCCCAACCCTGCCCCGTCTATGGGCCACCCTCTGACCAGTTGGTAGATGGCGTGCTGGAGTTCCGCGGCGGGACGGCTGCAGCCCTGGGCTTGCAGGTGGGAGACGCTGTAGAGATCCGCAAGCTTCCGCCCCCCACCCCTTGATCTCTCTCCCCCCTCTCCCTCAGGGAGAGGGGCCGGGGGTGGTCGCGTGAGCGGCGCGGAGCGCTTGGGTGCCTCAGGGAGAGGGGCCAGGGGTGAGGGAAGGGATCCCAAAGGCTGCCGTTGGCCGTCTTGCTCGCGGTCTAGGATGGTCTTTATCAACGATCTTTGCGATGATTTTTGAGGGTCGCCAACTGTGTGAGGTTGATGCCAAGAGGCGACGGCGAGCCCAGGATGGTTCGGCTACTGTCGGCAAAGCCCTATGGATGTTAGCAGCGTAACTCAGTGGCTAGCGGTGGGAGCCATTGCCTTGGCTTCCGTCCTTTGGGCGGAGATCGTGCGAGATGTGCGCCATTGGCTGGCCCACCTCTGGCCCTGGCTGATGCCCAAGCACACCCTGCACCACCGCCTGTTCCGCCCCGATCTCAGCGTGGTAGACCCGAAGCTGTACCGAGAATCCCAGTGGCACCACGATGTCCCCGAAGCGGCGACGATGGTTCTAGCCGGGATCCCCTGGGTGGTGCTGTTGGGCCAGGGATCCCTCTTCTACGGCCTGGCAGCAGTAGTGGGAGTGCTCTATTCGGCCAGTTTCTGGGTGGCCGGCATGTTGCGGGGCTATGGGCTGGCTCTGCAGACGGATATCACCCACCAGCCGGGGCCTTTCCCCGCTCCCCCCAGCCAGTGGCATGTGAACCGCGCCTACCACTGGCGGCACCACTTCGACGATACCAACGCCTACTTTTGCGGCACCTTGACCTTGGTGGATCGGATTATGGGCACCAGTCTCTCCCTGAAAGGCAAGCGTGTGGCCATCACCGGCGCCTCCGGCACCCTGGGCCGGGCCCTCTTGCAGCACTGTCACCGCTACGGCGCCAAAGTCATCGCCCTCAGCTCCCATGCGGATTCGGTTGCCATCGAAGTGGACGGCCAGCCCCAGCCGGTGGAGACCGTTCGCTGGCAGGTGGGGCAGGAGGGATCCCTGGCCGAACTCCTGGAGCGGGTCGATATCTTGGTGATCAACCACGGCCTCAACGTGCATGGGGAGCGGGATCCCGAGTCTGTCCGCCAGTCCTACGCCGTCAACACTTTCTCGGCTTGGCGGCTGATGGAGCTGTTCTTCCAGACAGTTCGCAACAACCCAGAGATGGCCACCAAAGAGGTTTGGGTGAACACCTCAGAAGCCGAGGTCAGCCCTGCCTTCAGCCCCCTCTACGAGCTCTCCAAGCGGGCCCTAGGAGATTTGGTTACCCTGCGCCGCCTGGACGCTCCCTGCGTGGTGCGCAAACTCATCCTCGGTCCCTTCAAGAGCCAGCTCAATCCCATTGGAGTGATGTCAGGCGATTGGGTGGCCGCCCAGATCCTGGCCCAGGCCAAACGCGACTGCCGCAACATCATTGTCACCATCAACCCCCTCACCTACCTGCTTTTCCCGCTGAAAGAGTTGGCCGTCAGCACCTATTTCCGCTTGTTCAGCCGCCGCTCTTCTCGCCCAGTTCTTCTTGATCCTGTCGCCGGGATCCCTTTGATTTAGGGGGGCCGGCAAATCCTGCCCGGCTCTATGGCATCAGGCGCAAAACTGGGGTAAGACAAGAGCAGGTTCTTTGGCGTCAGTGGAGGGGATCCCTTGCGCCGAACCGAACTTTTGGGGAGCGAGAGGGCCCTTCTGCTCGATCCCTACTGAGCGTTGGGTGTGAGGAGTGGGAGTGAGCATAAACTATGGTGCGACAGTGGGTGAGCGCAGTCCTCTGCGTGGTGGGTGGGGCTTTAATGCCGGGGCTTTTGTCCGGCTGTGCCATCCCGATGCCTTCGGCATCTGCGGGAGTTTCTGAGGTCCAGGTGCGCTTGGTGCATGTGGCCCCCAATGCCCCTCGGATCGACTTGGAAGTGGGAGGGGTAAGGGCTGCTCGGAGCATAGCCTACGGCGCGGTGAGCGAGTACGTGCGCATGCCGGCGGGCGAGTACGACATTGTTTTGTTTTCAACACCTGAGAACCCCGGCCAGCCCGCAAGTTCTCAGGACTCCGTTCCGCTAGCGCGAACGGTTGCGGCCAGAACTGTGGCTAACCTCAGGGGCGGGGGAGTGTTCTCGGTGGTGGCTGCCAACGAGCCAAATCGCATGACAGCCCTGGTATTGGAAGACAACATCCATCCGCCGTTTGATCAAGCCCTGGTGCGGTTTGTCCACGCCGCCCCTGATGCGCCGGCCCTGCAATGGCAAGGGGAGCAAGGGCGGGTGCTGCTGCCCCAGTTGGCCTTCGGACAAGTATCCACCTTTCAAGCCATGCGCCCCGGCTTTACCCAAATTCAGGTGGCCATAGCTCCTTCAGCCCCCGCGCCAGGTGTGCAGTCGGCTCCCAGCCGGAGCATTCCCTTGCAACGGTTTGACCTCCAGTTAGAGGCGGGGAAAGTCTATACCCTTTACGTGGCGGGGCTGATGCGCAGCAATCCGGGCTTGAACATGGTGCTGGCAGAGGAGACGCGGGCCCGCCGCCTTCTCTAGGTGTCTTCCCTCTATACTTTGGGGAAAGGGTACGGCTTTCTGACAGTGGATGCCTTATTTCAAGTGGTGGTGCTTAGCCAAACTCCAGATCCCGAACGGGTGATCTGGCAGGCGATGCACCAAGATTACAGCCCCGATTTTGTTACCCCAGAGGGCCGGATCCCGGAAAAGTATGGAGAGGCCGTGGTGCGGCATCTGCTGGAGGGCAATCGTGGCCACTATGGGCCTCTTGAGCACCCTCAGATCACGTTTGGGGTGGGCTATTTTCCCCATGCTGTCATGCAACAGGCCCGTACTCATCGAGTGGGAGTTTCTTTCGACGTTCAATCTTTTCGATATACAGGCCGGCAAATTGCCGATTTGGGCAAAAGACTCTTGTCTGCGCCTCGGAGCACCAACGAAACCGCTGCTCTTGCCGACAAAACCGGCGCGGAGCCCTCGTTATCTTTGCAAGAGTTGGAAACTCTGTTTTACGTTCCTGCCAGCGTCAAAGAAGGCAAGGCCAAAACCCGCCAAGGCTTCAAGCCCATCTCTCCCGAGGCCCTGAACATCATTCTTGAGCAGTATCGCAGTCAGGCCATTGCCTATTATCGCCTGGTCGAAGAGTGCGGATTGCCTTATGAAGATGCTCGTAACATCATCGGCTACGGGATCCGCCAACATTTTGTAGTCTCTTTTAATTGCCGCAGCTTGATGCATTTTCTGGATTTACGAGCTAAAGAAGATGCCCAGCGAGAAATTCAGTATCTGTGTGAACTGATTTGGCCCCACTTTGAGGCCTGGTGCCCTCATGTTGCCGCCTGGTACCGCAAAAATCGCTGGGGCAAGGCTAGGCTTTCTCCTTGAAACCTAAATCGCGTAAGCGGGACGGAGTTCTCTAACACCGGAAAAGTATAGGATAAGGTCATCTTTCGACCCTCACCCCCAACCCCTCTCCCCTCGTGGGAGAGGGGAGCAAGGGATCAACTAACAAGCTGTTTCCCAATATTTGGAACGACTATTGTATGGATCCCAGAGCTTATGAACAAATGGCGGGCTTAGAAGATCGACATTGGTGGTTTGTGGGGCGCCGCCGCATTCTCAGGCAGGTTATTGCCGGGATCCCTCTTCCGCTCGCGGCTTGTATCTTGGAAGCCGGCTGTGGCAGTGGCGGCAACCTAGAAATGTTGTCTCAATTTGGCCAAGTCTGGGCCATGGAAAGAAGCGAAATAGCATTGCCTTTGGCCCGGGCCCGCGGCATTGGGATTGTGGCCGAAGGTGAATTGCCGCATCGGATCCCTTTTGGTTCCCAGCAATTTGACCTTATTGCCCTACTGGACGTTTTAGAACATTTGGAGGAAGACAAAGCAGCTCTGGAAGCTCTCATCCAGAGGTTAAAGCCATCCGGCTACCTGGTGATCACGGTACCGGCCTACCCCTGGCTGTGGAGCGCCCATGACGAGCTCAATCACCACAAGAGACGCTACACAGCAGCACAACTTCTCTCTTTACTCAAGAGTGCCGGCCTGCAAATTCATACCTTTACCTTTTTCAACAGCTTTCTCTTTCCATTAGCAGCAGGGATCCGCCTAGCCCAAAAGAGCCTTCGCCTCAAGGAGAAGCAGGATCTAAACATGCTCTCGCCTTGGATCAATTGGCTTTTAACCGAGATTTTTGCTGCGGAAGCCTATTTAATTTCTAAGTTCTCCCTACCCTTTGGCCTGTCTTTATTAGCGGTAGCCAGCCTTAAGAAAATTGCTCCTCTGAGAAACTGAGCCTCTTAATCCTCAACTTCTCGCCGTTATTACCAGTTTTTTCAGTCAACATCGATTTTGCCGTTCGCGCTAGCGAGACGGAGTCCTTGCAGCCTCAAATGGATAGCTTTTCTGTAGGATTGTTTCCAGTCTTAACTGCTGGAGGAGATAGCTCTTGGCCAATCGCGCTGGCGGGACGGGTTTCTTTCGCGGCTACACCCTGAGCTTGGATCCGCATCGCCTGTGGGTGCCCTTGGCTTGTTTGGGGGATGGGCTCTGTATTTGGCTGGCCTTCGGGGCGGCTTATTGGCTGCGCAGCTTGCGCCCCCACCAGCTTTTGCCCTGGGATGTTTATGCTGGCCTGGGGTTGTTGACAGTCCTTAGCTATTGGGGCGTTCAGGCCGGCTTGGGAGGATACGGCGAATCGAAGCGCCTATCTCGCTTTGAGGAATGGGTCAGTTTGCTGCTGGGGCTGGGGGTGACCTTTGGCTTGGTGTTGGCGGGGGCCTTTTTCGTGCGCTCCGTCTCGCTGTCGCGCTTGGTGGTGGGCTATGCCGGCCTGCTGGCCCTGCTCGGCTTGACGGGGATGCGGGCGCTGCTGCGGCTGGGCATGGGCTGGCTGTATGCCCACGGCCAGGGGCGGCGAAGGGTCATCTGGGTGGGATCCGGCCTGCTCTTGGCTGAGGTGCTGGAGCGGCTGGAGCGCTGCCCAGCCTTGGGGTTTGAGATTAAGGCTTGGGCCGTGGCCGGGGATCCCTCGGCACCGGAACCAGAGCCTTTGCAGAAGCTGGAGCGGCTGGAGCCCAGCCACCTGGTGGCCTATGTGCAGGCTCACCCCGAGATCGAAGAGGTGTGGTTTGGGCAGCCGGAGCTGGCCAACGCACCTCTGTTGCTCAGCTTGCAGGCCCTGTCGGTGCAGGTGCGGCTGGTGCCAGATATCCTCGGTTTTTTGACGGTGAACTTCAGCCTCCAGTCCCTGGACGGGATCCCGCTGCTGACGCTGCGCCAGCCCCCTCTGCGCTACGCCCACAACCGTTTCCTCAAGCGAGCGGTAGACATCCTGGGGGCCTCCCTGGGCCTGGTGTTGCTCAGCCCCTTATTTTTGGTCATCGCCCTGCTGGTGGCCTGCAGCAGCCCCGGCCCCATCTTGTATTGGCAGGAGCGGGTGAGCTTGGATGGGCGCCGCTTTTGGATTGCCAAGTTCCGCACCATGCGGGTGGATGCCGAGGCACCCGGCCAGCCGGGCTGGACGCGCCCTGGGGATCCGCGCCGAACCAAGATAGGAGCCTTTTTGCGCCGCACCAACCTGGACGAGCTGCCCCAGCTTTGGAACGTCTTGAAGGGGGAAATGAGCCTGGTGGGCCCCCGCCCGGAGCGGCCCTACTTCGTGGAGCAATTTAGCCAGGAGATCCCCAAGTATCCGGATCGGCATTTGGTGAAAAGTGGCCTCACCGGCTGGGCTCAGATCCACGGCCTGCGGGGAGACACCAGCATTGCCCGCCGCACCCAGTATGATCTCTACTATGTGCAAAACTGGTCTCTGTGGCTGGATCTGCGCATCCTCGCCATTACCCTTTGGCAAGGGATCCGCGGACGGCTGACCGGCTATTAGGGGTTGCCCATGCCATCCTCACCCACGTCCCCAGAGCTCCTCTACGAGGGCAAGGCCAAGCGGGTCTACCGCACCGCCGATCCCCAGGTTTACCTCTGCCAATACAAAGACGACGCCACGGCCTTCAACGCCCAAAAGCGGGGATCCATCGCCGGCAAGGGGGAGGTCAACTGCACCGTCTCCAGCCGGGTGTTTGCCTACCTGGCGCAGCAGGGCATCCGCAACCACTTTTTGGCCCAGACCGGCCCTCGAGAGATGCAGGTGCGCGCCCTGCGGATCCTGCCCTTGGAAGTGGTGGTGCGCAACCGCACGGCCGGCAGCCTCTGCCGGCGCCTAGGCCTGGAGCAGGGCCTGCCCATCGAGCCGCCGCTGGTGGAGTTTTACTACAAAAACGACGCCTTGGGGGATCCCTTGGTAACCCCCGACCACATCCGCCTGTTGCACCTGGCCACGCCAGAGCAAGTGGAGAAGCTGGGATCCCTGGCCTTGGCGGTCAACACTCACCTTCGCAACTTCTGGCGGCGCTGCCGGCTGGAGCTGGTGGACTTTAAGCTGGAGTTTGGCCTGGACGAGCAAGGGGAGATCTGGCTGGCGGACGAGATCAGCCCCGACACCTGCCGCCTGTGGGATCTAGAAGGGACTGAGCCGCGGGTGCTGGATAAAGACCTCTTTCGCTTTGATCTCGGCGATCCAGCAGCCGGCTACCAAGAGGTGCTGCAGCGAGTGCTCCAGGCTACCGATTCTAATCTCCCCTCTCCCTCAGGGAGAGGGGCCGGGGGTGAGGGCTGGGAGAGGGGCAGGGGGTGAGGGTGCCATGACTTCCCCCCGCTCCTCTGGCCCCGACGACCGCTTCCGCCGCCAACTGGCCGACCTGTTGGACACCTGGGTGGAGCAGGGGCTGATTCAGCCGGCGCAGCGGGATCGCCTGCGGGAGTACTACCAACTCGATAGCTTGCCGCGAACAGCCGCCAGCCGCTTTACCCTGGTGCTGCTGCTGTTGGGCGCCGTGCTGGTGGGCTTGGGGGTGATCTCCTTCGTGGCCGCCAACTGGGACGCCATTCCCCGCTCGGCCAGAGCCTTGGGATCCCTGGCCCTCACGGTGGGACTGCAGGTGGCCGGCTTGCGACTTTGGCAGCAGGGATCCCCGCGCTTGGGCAGCGCCCTATTGATTGCCGGGGAGCTGGCCCTGGGAGCCGCCATTATTCTGATGGCCCAGTGGTTCCAAATGGGGGGATCCGCCGCGGGCTTGTTCTTGGCCTGGGGGGCGGGCAGCTTGGCCGTGGCCTACAGCTTGTTCCACACCCCCAGTGGCGTCCTGGCCTGTCTCTTATTCGCCCTGGCCGGGATGACTGACCTGTGGCAGAGGGGGATCCGCTCGGCTCTGGATCCCCTCTACCCCTGGCTGGCCCTGGCCCTACTGCTGCCCCTTGCCTACGGGTGCCGCTCCCGCTGGATCTTTGCCCTGGCTTTGGTGGACTTCGGCCTGGCGCTACAAAGGTCGGCAGAGGTCTGGGACAGCTCTGGAGAAGGCTTGACCCTCTGGCTGCTGCTTGGCCTTGCCGTTGTCTGGGGGCTGGGCTTTTGGCACCAACGCCATGGTTACCGGCTAAGCCGGATTTTGACCGGAGAAAATGGCCAGGATGGCGAGCAGGAGCAAGTCTTGGATCTGATCCCGACGGCGGAGGGCCTGGCTTTGCTGGGGCTGGGTTTCTTGCTCTACGTCTGGAGCTTCCGTGACCCCTGGGACTGGGATCCCGACCCCTCACCTCTGTTCCAGGCTGTGGATCCCTGGGCAAGCTTGTCGGCGGCAGGGTTGCTGCTGCTGGCCGGCTGGGGCTGGTGGCAGGGGTGGCAGGCCAAGAGATCCCAGCCCATTTCCGCCTGGCTCAAGGATGCCGTCGTTTTCCTCTCCCTGATTACCCTGGCCCTTTTGCTGGTGATCAGCAATGCTGTTTCTAGGAACTTGACCTCAAGAGTGGCCCTGGCCTTCTTGGCCCCCTGGATCCTGACCCTGCTGCTGGTGGGATTGTCGGCGATCCTCTGCTGGGAAGGGTTGCAGCAGGGGCTGCGGGGGCGCTTCTGGCAGGGGCTATTGGGGCTAACCCTGGTGGTGCTGACCCGCTTTTTCGAGTACGAGACCGGCCTCTTGGCCAAGTCGGCGGTGTTGGTGGCCTGCGGGATCGGCGTGATCTGGGTGGGGCTGAAGGTTGAGCAGCGGCTAAACCGATCCCTACCGCCGGCTCCGCGACCCTGAAAACCAGGCAGTCTAGCGGCGAGCCTGGGCAAAAATGGCCTGCAGGATTTCGTCGGCCCCCTGTTGCTTCAGCTTTTCCGCCAGGGAGATTCCCACCGCTTCCGGATCAGCAGTGGATCCCGTTTGGGTATCGCGGATCAGCCGTCGCCCCTCTAGGTCGGCCACCATGCCGGTTAGGTGCAGCTCTTCCCCCTGGACTTGGCTGTGGACGCCGATGGGCACCTGACAGCCCCCCTCCAAAGCCCGCAAGAAAGCTCGCTCGGCCAAACAGCGGGCTGTGGCCTCCCCATCGGCCAAGGGTTGAATGAGCTCCAGGATCCGCTCGTCCCCCTGCCGGCACTCGATGCCGAGGGATCCCTGGCCAACGGCGTACAAGGACACGCTGGGATCTAGCACCTCGTGGATCCGCTGTGCTTGGCCCAGGCGCTTTAGCCCGGCCACCGCCAAGATCAGGCCGTCGTACTCCCCCCGATCCAGCTTGGCCAAGCGAGTGTTGAGGTTGCCCCGCACGTCCTTAAACTGCAGGTGGGGAAAGGCGTGGCGCAGTTGGGCCAGTCGCCGCAAAGAGGAAGTGCCGATCACCGTCCCTGCTGGTAGGGTGGCCAGGTGGTAGCCGCGCAGCTCCTCCCGCACCACCAAAGCGTCCAGAGGATCCTCCCGCCGGGTGATGGCCCCCAACACCAAGCCTTCTGGCAAGCGGGTGGGCAAATCCTTGAGGCTGTGCACCGCCAGGTCGCTGCTGCCGTTGAGCAGGCTAACCTCCAACTCCTTGGTAAATAGGCCCTTGTCGCCGATTTTGGCCAGCGCCACATCCAGGATGATGTCTCCCTGGGTGGAAAGGGTGTGCAGCTCTAGGGGCAACCCCGGATGGTGGGCCTGCAACTGCTCCATGACCCAGTGGGTCTGGGCCAAGGCCAGCTCGCTTTTGCGGGAGGCGATCCGCACCGGCCGGGCAGCCCCAGCCGAGGGTTGCCAGGGAGTTGAGGCCAGTTCGCTCATGGCTGCTGCAAAATCCGAGAACACCGTCTTTCACGCTAGCCGAATCTGCGCCGCCGCAGGGCAGCGGCCTTCAAGATCCTTAACCAAAACCGCCATTTCCCCCCAGCCGAGACTTTACTGCGGGGATCCCAGCCAGTAGGATAAATAGATGGATTCTCCGGCTCGGCGGGGGAAAATTCCTTCTGTTGAGCTCCTCTTCCCCAAACCCAGAGCTTTTAGGGGAGATTTCTACAATCCCAGTTTGGTTGGTCGTCTGCCTGGATAGGTTCTATGGAAGAAAACAACGTCAGCAACGGCACTCAGCTACTGCTTAAGCGCAACATCCCCATCAAGGTGGTGGTCACCCCCCTTTGGAAAAAGGAAATGCAGGAGCAATTGGAGCGGCAGATCGAAGCCACCGATGCTCAGATGCAACAACTGGAGTTTCAGGGCAAGCGGGCCATTGCCGAACTGGAAAAACAGAGCTCTAACCCCAACAGCCCCCAAGTCCTCCAACAGGTGGAAGCGGTGAAAAGCCGCGTGAATGAGCAGAAGATCCGGCTCTTGGATCAGAAAAATCAACTGTTGCAACAGATCAACCAACTGACCACCCTGGAGCTCAACCAAGAAGTGCTGCAGGGCAACGTGGAGAGCTTCTTCCGCGTCCAAAAAGGAGACAACCTGATCCAGAAAATGCAGGTCGAGATCCTCCTGGAAGATGGGGTGATCAAGGAGATTCGCGGCAACCCCTAGGCTCCTCGCCTCTTGCCGGAGAACCGGAGCTAGGGATCCCCAACTTTTCTCGCCTGCAGAAACTCAAGAACTCTGTTTCGCCGGCACAATAGGTGACAATAAGTAACAGCCTCTTAACAGCCTTCGGAATAAAGTCCCGATAAGTTGGCGGGGGTGGTTAACATTGGCGCCCGTGGGAGGATTCCTGTGTCTGAGTTCGTCTGGTCAGAGCCGGAGCCCCTTGAGGATCTGCATCTTCCCGACTGGCTGCTGACCTCGGCCCAACGCCGCCGCCTCAAGGCTCTGCTGGTTCTGGCCATGGTGTGGGGAGTGGTCAGCCTAATGCATGTGCTGCCGACGGCTCGCTGGATCACCATGGGGTTGGCCACGTTCATGGTGATCCACATTAGTCGGTTATTTCGTCTGCAGCCGGCAGCCTCCCCACCCCCCCTGCGACTTCCTTCTGGCGACGTGACCTGCCGGGATCCTGGATCAACGGATAAGGGCTCCGTCCCACCGAGGCAGCCGGATGCGGAGTTGAGTGGGCTGGCCCTGCCCCGCGTGGCCGTTTTGATCCCGGCCAAAAACGAAAGCGCAGTGCTCCCGCGGCTGTTGCACAGCTTGACCCAGCTCCGCTACCCCACCAGCCATCTGGAGCTGTGGGCCATTGACGATGCCAGCAGCGATGCCACCCCTGACGTTCTGCGGGAAGCCCAGAAGCAGATCCCGCACCTACGGGTCTACCGGCGGCAGCCGGGGCAAGGAGGAGGCAAATCTGGTGCCCTCAACGAGGTATTGCCCCTGACCCAAGGAGAGATCATCCTGGTCTGCGATGCCGATGCTGTGGTGCCCTCCGATTTTCTTGTCCGCACTCTGCCCTTGTTTGTTCAAGTGGGAAGGACTCCATCCCGCTTGCGCAGCCGTTTCAGCAGACGGGCAGTGGGCGCCGTTCAGGTGCGCAAGGCCCTGGGCAACCCCAACGTCAACTTCTGGACGCTGGGCCAGGTGGCGGAAATGGCCTCCGATGCCTACTTGCAGCAGCAGCGGGTGGCCGTAAGAGGTATTGGCGAGCTACGCGGCAACGGCCAATTGGTGCGGCGAGATGTCTTGGAAAAGTGCGGTGGTTGGAACGAGGCCACACTCACCGATGATCTGGATCTCACCTTTAAGCTGCACCTGGCGGGCGTAGATATTGCCTTCTTGACGGAGCCGGCCATTGTTGAAGAAGGAGTCACCTCCTGGAAAAGTCTCTGGCATCAGCGCTGCCGCTGGGCGGAAGGAGGCTATCAGCGCTATCTCGACTACTGGCCGGGGATCCTCGGTCGCCGCATGGGCATGGCCAAAACGGTGGATCTCTGGGCCTTTTTTATTTCTCAGTATCTGCTGCCGATGGCCTTGGTTCCCGATACCCTCTGGGTGCTGTTGACAGGCCACTCTTCTGTGCTGCTGCCTTTGAACGCCCTGGTGATGGGCTGCCTGACGGTGGCCTTTTACCGGGGGCTGCGTCACGTGGAAGGCTTGCGCGGACGGCAGCTTTGGTGGCACACTGCCCTTGGCTTGGTCTACATGCTCCACTGGCTGCCGGTGATGATCGCCACAACCGCTCGCATGTGTGTGCAGCCCAAGCGCCTGAGGTGGGTGAAAACCGTTCATCACGGAGTCTGATCTGGGCAACTGGAGTGTTCAGGGATCCCTTGGTTCCTGCTATCCTAGTCAAGCACCTGCTCACAAGACACCCAGTACCCCTGCTCGACCATGGCTCGCCTCTACTACGACCCCGACGCCAACCTGGAGCTTCTGGCCGACAAAACCGTTGCCATCATCGGCTATGGCAGCCAAGGCCATGCCCACGCCCTTAACCTGCGCGACAGTGGTGTCAACGTCCTCGTCGGCCTCTATCCCGGCAGCCCCTCTTGGCCCAAAGCGGAGCAGGACGGGTTGACGGTCAAGACCGTAGCAGATGCTGCGGCTGCCGCCGACTGGGTGATGATCCTGCTGCCCGATGAGGTGCAAAAGGCCGTTTTCCAGAGCGAGATCCGCCCGCATTTGCAGCCGGGGAACGTGCTCCTCTTTGCCCACGGCTTCAACATCCACTTTGGCCAGATCCAGCCGCCGGCAGATGTGGATGTCATCATGGTCGCCCCCAAAGGCCCTGGACACTTGGTGCGGCGCACCTACCAAGAAGGTCAAGGGGTGCCCTGCCTGTTTGCCGTCCATCAGGATGCCTCCGGGATGGCGCGGGAGCGGGCCATGGCCTACGCCAAAGGGATCGGCGGCACGCGGGCCGGTATTTTGGAGACCAGCTTTCGGGAAGAGACGGAAACGGATCTCTTTGGGGAGCAGGTGGTGCTCTGTGGCGGCCTCACGGCTCTGATCAAGGCGGGGTTTGAGACCCTGGTGGAAGCGGGCTACCAACCGGAACTGGCCTACTTCGAGTGCCTGCACGAAGTTAAGCTAATCGTGGATCTCATCGTCGAAGGTGGCCTGGAAAAGATGCGCCACAGCATCTCCAACACGGCAGAGTACGGCGACTACACCCGTGGCCCCCGCATCATCACGGAGCAAACCCGCGCCGAAATGAAACGGATCCTCGCCGAGATCCAAAGCGGTCAATTTGCCCGCGAGTTTGTCTTGGAAAACCAGGCCGGCAAGCCAGGGTTTACGGCGATGCGCCGCCGCGAGGCGGAACACCCCCTCGAGCAGGTGGGCAAGGAGCTGCGGGCCATGTTCAGCTGGCTGAAGAAATAGGTTGGGTATCTGGAGCCGAGGGTAGGCAATCTCTGTGCTGGATCTGAAGCTGCTGCGGGATCGCCCAGAACAGGTACGCCAAGCCCTGGACAAGCGCGGGGCGACGGTCGATCTGGACGGGATCCTACAGTTGGATCGGGAGCGGCGCCAGTTGGAGACTCGCCGCGGATCCTTGCAGGCAGAAAGCAACAGCCTCGGCAAGAAAGTCGGCGAGCTCATCCGTCAGGGAGCGGATCCCCAAGGTTCCGCAGTGGCGGCTCTGCGGCAGCAGGGGGCAGATCTCAAGGCCGAGATCGCCCAACTGGAGCAGCAAGAACGGGAGCTGGAGGAGGAGATGCGCGCCCGGCTGCTCACCCTCCCCAACCTGCCCCTGCCCAGCGTGCCGGTGGGCCGAGATGCGGCCGACAACGTGGAGGTGCGCCGCTGGGGAGATGAGCTGAAACCCGCCCATCCCGTCCTTCCCCACGACGAAATTGCCGAGAACCTGGGTCTCTTGGAGATTGGCCGCGCCGTCAAGGTGGCCCAGAGTCGCTTTGTAGCCATGGTGGGGGCGGGGGCGGCTCTGGAGCGGGCCTTGATCGCCATGATGCTGGAGCGCCACCTTGCCGCCGGCTACACCGAGGTGATCCCGCCCTTGTTGGTCAACAGCGCCGCTTTGCAGGGGACGGGGCAGTTGCCCAAGTTTGCCGAGGAGAGCTTTCGCTGCGCCGACGATGACTTGTGGCTGATCCCGACGGCGGAGGTACCCCTCACCAACCTGTACCGGGATGAGGTGATCCCTGCGGAAGCTCTCCCTCTCTACTTTTGTGCTTACACCCCTTGTTTTCGCCGCGAGGCCGGCAGCTATGGCCGCGACACCAAGGGCCTGATCCGGCTGCACCAGTTTCAAAAAGTGGAGTTGGTCAAGGTCACTCGCCCAGATCAATCGGAAGCCGAACACGAAAAGCTGGTGCAAGATGCCGAGGCCATCTTGCAGATGTTGGAACTGCCCTACCGGGTGGTGGAGCTGTGTACCGGCGATCTGGGATTTTCAGCGGCCCGATGTTTTGATCTGGAGGTGTGGTTCCCCTCCCAAAATCAGTACCGCGAGATCTCCAGTTGCTCCAACTGCTGGGACTTTCAGGCGCGCCGCGCCAACCTGCGCTACAAAGAGGCCGGGCAAAAAGGCACCTACTTCGTCCACACTCTGAACGGCTCCGGCTTGGCGGTGGGGCGCTCCCTAGCTGCCCTGTTGGAAAATCACCAACAGCCGGATGGCTCGATTCGCATTCCCCAGGCGCTGCGCCCCTTTCTCAGCTCTCGCTTTCTCTCGCAAGATGGGATCCTCCAGGCTGCTCCCTCCGGTTGGCCTCACTAGCAAAGTCGGGATGGCGAACTCAGGAGTTTCTGGCTTCCTTCTTGATGCGGTCTAGTTCTGCCTGCAATTCGGCAATTTTCTGGCGCAGACGGGCTGCTTCCGAAAGTTCGATGGCAGTGCTTGCCTCCACCTCGGCATCGCTGATGTCATCGATGTTAATCCTGCGGGGGCCGGCAGTTTGCCTTTCCTCCCCCTTGCGATTGGCATTGGCAGCAATGGCATCCATGTAGGCCCGCGCCTCTTCAGCAGTCATCGCCCCCCGCTCCACCAGTTCGTCCACCAAAGCTTGTGCCTGCTTGCGCAGCTCCAGCAGACGGCTACCCGCCTTGCCGGCCACCTTTGCGGCGTTGTCTGCCGCCACAGCAGCCAAACCCATGCCGAAGTAGAAAGCCTTCTGTGCCCAATTGGCGAGGGGATTATCTGTCTCGGACATAGCGTGGTGGGCTGCCAGGACAAAAGGAAGAAAAGCTTGACCGAGAATGACCCAGCAGAAAGAAACATGGAGAAGCAAGGGGCGACCCGGGTTGACGCGCCTGCTCTGAGCATCCCGTGGTGCTGCTATCTTCCGATCCTGACACGGTTTGGGCGTCGGAGCTGCACGGACCCAGGTCTTTGATTAGCCTAGCACTTTTCCCCTCTGCCTTGCTCGGCTTTCTTGGGTGAGGATGGATCGGTCGGCGGGGCTAGGGAGTTTCAGGCGGCTCCAGGTAAACCGGGATCCGCTCCACAGCCGCATCGCTGCGCCGCACTTCCTGTTCCTGAACTTGAGGAAGGGTTACCGGCAGGGTAACGGGCTGGGCCACAAAACAACTGGCCACCGGCAGCGCCTGCTCCAACTCGTCGAGGGGGCGCGGGATCACGGCCACCGCGTTCAGCTCGCCGATACGTTCCGCCTCGTACATACCCGCATCGATGGCAATGGCCACGTTGGCCACCGTGCCTCGAATGATGGCCGTACAGAGGCCGTCTCCAATGGTCTCGTAGGCCGCCAACTGGACATCCGCCGTTTTCAGCATCGTGTCGGCAGCCCCCACCATGGCCGGGAAGCCGCGGGTTTCCAACAGGCCCACGGCCAAGTTGCTGAGGCGGCTGTAGCCGCGGTTTTGGGCCAGTTGAGACAGCTTGCTGCTAATCGGCAGCACCGCTTCTAAGTTGGGCAGGGGGCGCGGGATCACCAAACTGGAGATCTCCTCTTGCTCGAACTGGCGGGCCAGCTCAATTCCCTCCTCAATGGCAATGCGCACGTCGGCAATTCCCCCCCGCACAATCGCCGTACAGTAGCCTCCTGAGATCTTCTCGAAGCCGATCAGGGTCACGCCTGCCGATTTGGTCATGGCGTCGGCAATGCGCACAATGACCGGAAAGCTGCGCGTCTGAATCAGGCCCAGAGAGGTTGACATCGGCCTCCTAACCACTCATGCCAGTTTAGCCGTCAGAGCCGGCCATCCCCAGAAGAAAGCACCTGCCGATAGGGATAGATCTTGCCCAAGAGGCGATCCAATTCCGAATGGCCGGGGATCCCGTTGAGCTTGCGCGTCTTGGTCTTGGGGGAGCCGGATTTTTCTTGGGTTTGCTTTTCGACGTTGGCCACCGGAGAACTGGGAGGAACCGGCTCAGGCCGCGTTGCTGGAGCCATTTCCCCTGTTGCTGGCGAGGGCTCTGCCTGGGTGGGCTTGCCGTCCTGGAGAGCGAAACCATAGGTGGGATCCCCAAGCAGGGAGCCGGGAGGGATCACCGCTTGGCTGAGCACCGAACAATTGAGCAGCGTGGTTTCCGAGCCAATGCAGGCATTTTTGCCGATGGTGCCCTGCCCGATCACCAGCACCCCCATTCCCAAGGTTGCTCCCGCCTCCACGATGAGGGATCCCCCACAGGCGTGCAGAACAGATCCCATGCCGATACAGACGCCTCGCCCAATCTGGATCCGACAGCCGGGGTTGGCCCGCAGCAGCACCCCTGCCCCAATGCCTGCCCCCGCCTCCACCTGCACCTCACCACTGACAAGATAGCGAGTTTCGTCGTTCTGGCCGGGCAAGGCGCGGAGCGTCATGGAGTCGGGCAAAGTCGAGGCCAAGGTGCTCCTCATCGCTGGGGGGTTGGGCTTGAGCCAACAGAGGTCAAGAAAAATGGAGATCCCTCAAGGAGTTTGGATGATCTGCTCCAGCACCCGCCGTTTGGCCTTGGGATCAATCCCCAGCAGGCGAACGTATTCGCCGCGATGTTCCTCCAGGCAGGCTTCCAGAGCCGCCACCACCTGGGGCACCTGGGTGGCCTCGATGGGGCTGCAGCTTTGCCAAGAAGACGTGCGAAAACGGCGCTTGTCCGCATGTTCGGTGCCGATGCGGTAGCCTTGGCTGAGCAATTGCTGCACCTGAGCCACCACTTCGCTGCTGAGGCGGGTGCCAGGGGTGGGAGAAAAAGAAGCACCGGGAGCAGCGGATCCTTGAGTTGCGGGGGCGGAAGCCGTCGCCGACCTGCCGCCAGGGGTTTGGATGATGCGCTCGTAGACCCGCCGTTTGGCCTTGGGATCGATCCCCAGCAGGCGCACATACTCTCCCCTATGTTCGGCCAGGGCAGCCGTCAGCTTGGCCAACACCTCCGGCCCGCGGGTGGCACGAATGGCCGGCCCGCTCTGCCAGGAAGAGGTTTTGAAGCGACGCTCGTCGGCATACTCGTAGCCGATGCGATAGCCCTGGGCCAGCAGCCGGTGCACCTCCTCCTGCACCTCCAGATCCAGGCCAGCACTGCCACCTGCCGCAGGAACTGTATCTGTCATCGCGCCCCCGCCTGCAGGACTGCCGCTCACCTGGCCTTGCGGGGTTTGAATCACCTTCTCCAGCACCCGCTGTTTGGCCTTGGGATCGATCCCCAGCAGGCGCACATACTCTCCCCTATGTTCGGCCAGGGCCGCCTGTACAGCGGCCAGGATCTCTTGGGCCGAGCCGCTCCAATTGCCCAAAGTCTGCCAGGAAGAGGTGCGGTAGCGGCGGACATCGGCCACCTCCAGGCCGACGCGATACCCCTGCGCCAAGAGCGTCCGGATCTCCTCCTCCAGCCCTGCGTCAGAGCGAAAGCCAGATGTACCAGAACCTGGGGCAGCAGCTGCCGAGACGCGGCCGGGGATCCCAGAGACCAGCGCCGGCCCAGCAGGGGTTTGGATGATCTGCTCCAGCACCCGCCGTTTGGCCTTGGGATCGATCCCCAGCAGGCGCACATATTCGCCTTGGTGCTCCGCCAGGATGGCCCCCAGCGATTGCACCACCTCCGCCTCGTGGGTGCTGGCAATTGGGCTGCCGCTTTGCCAGGAGGAGGTGCGGAAGCGACGCTCATCGGCATATTCCAGGCCCACGCGATAGCCTTGGGCCAACAGGGCGCGAATTTGCTCCACCACCTCCGGCTTGAGAGCCGATCCGCCGCCGTTCCGGCCATTGGCGCGATGGGAGGAATGGGTCATGGGTGCTGTCTCCGTAGCCGTTGAGTTAGAAGCGCGCGACTGCAGTTCGTTGCGAATGGGGGCGATACAGACGAGGTTTTCGCTGCACTGGTAGCCCTCCCGCAGGGCTTGGTTGATGCCGATCACGTGCTGGGCAAACTTGGCGTCGCTATCTTGGACGTCCGGCAGCCGGTCGGCCTCCGCCTGCGTGGTGATGATGGATCCAGAAGGCACATACTTGCCGGGGGGGATCTCCACATCCTGGATCAGACAATGCAACATGATGATGCAGCCATCCCCCACCCGAGCATTGAACACCGTGGAGCGGAAGCCGATAAAGCAATCGTTGCCCACGTAGGCAGGCCCGTGGATCAAAGCCATGTGGGCAATAGAGGTGTTTCTGCCGATCCAAACCGAGTAGGGCTGGCCGTCTTCTCCTATCACCCGCCCCTGTTCCAGACCGTGGATGACCACCCCATCCTGAATGTTGGATCTGGCGCCAATGTGGAAGGGGGATCCCTCGTCAGCACGAATGGAAGTTCCCGGAGCGATCAGCACCTCCGGTTCCACCCGCACATCCCCAATGAGGTTGGAAAAAGAATGCACGTAGGCGGTGGGATCGATCTGGGGCTCCGCCAGTCGGCGAGACCAAGGCGTTGGCGGTGCAGCATAGGTGTGAGCAGGCATAACCGTGAGCCTCTAGAACACAGTAGGGCGGACAAGGGCAGCAAGAGAGCTAAGGGATCCCAGCTAGCGTTGATCGCGCTTGTTGTAGAGGGGGCGACCGCCAACGCTGACGGTATCGATGATCGCCATCACCACCGCATCCAGCGGGCGGGTCTGGTTTCCCTGCGGCTGGCGAGCAGCGCTGCCTTGGCTGATCAGCACCCACTCGTCGGTGCCCGCCCCCACCGGATCGGCAGCCACTGCATAGTCGGGTTGCGGCTGACCCTCGAGATCGACATACTGCACCAACAAAAACTTCACGCCCGTCAGGCTGGGATCCTTTTGGGTGCTGGTGACGGTGCCCCGCACAATGGCGATACGCATCAGGGACGGGTGAAGGGACGGATGGCATTCACCCCTTCGCGGAACTGGGCCACATCCTCGGTGTAGCGAATGGGCAACACGTACTCGAGGTTTTCGTGAGGACGGGCGATAATGTGCCAAGACAACAACTGGCCGCCGTTTACCCGCTTCACCGAGTCAATGCCGGCAGCCACCGAAGCTTGCACCTCAGAGACATCCCCCCGCACGATCACGGTGACCCGACCGCTGCTGATTTTTTCGTAGCCCACCAGGGTAACGCGGGCTGCTTTGACCATGGCGTCGGCAGCTTCCACCACTGCCGGGAAGCCCAGGGTTTCGATCATTCCAACTGCAATAGCCATAGGTACTCCTTACGCTGAAAATGGGGTGCGAACTCTAGGGATCGGCGGCAGCTTCTGAATCCTCTTCAGAGGAACTAGGTGCGGAACTGCTCCACCGCCTCGGTGTAGCGGATGGGCAGCACAAACTCCAGGTTCTCGTGGGGCCGGGCGATGATGTGGTGGGAGAGAATCTCACCGCCACTCACCCGCTTGGCAGACTCCAAACCGGCAGCCACCGAGGCCTGCACCTCCGAGACATCCCCCCGCACGATCACGGTGACCCGACCGCTGCCGATTTTTTCATAACCCACCAGGGTAACGCGGGCTGCTTTGACCATAGCGTCGGCAGCTTCCACCACTGCCGGGAACCCGCGGGTTTCGATCATTCCAACTGCAATAGGCATATCAACTCTCCACTTTTGAACACTCAGTTCCTGAACGTTGCCGAACCCGGCAATAAGGCCAATCGATCTGCAAATTGATTTGGCTTATTGGGTTCGATCCTGCACTCTCCCTCGGACTCATCTGAGAGATCCTCTGCCCAAACCTCGATGGACAGCTTTTCCCAGAACACCTACCCCCGCCGACACAGACCTCCCCACAGGGAAGGCCCTGCCCAGCCGCCGACCTCAGACCCAATCAGACTGAAGCCAGAAAAGGTCGTAGGAGCCATCAGCGTTAACCGCAACTGTCACTCCGGCGGGCAAAGCTGCCAACTCTAAGCTAAGTCCCCATCTTTCTTGCACAAAATCGATCATACAAAATCGATGAGGACGGCCCAGAGAAGGGATCCCCCGACTTAACAAAATGATATCCCCATTTAATCCTGGACGAAAATCAATATTTTTAATTAGCGCGATAGCTTTTGATTAAGAGAGGCAAAATTGTTATCAATTCAAAAATAATTCTTGACATCTGTTCAATTTTTGCCGTTATCGGCGCAGCGAGGGGGGCACTTCCAAGCCATGGGCTTCCATGAGGTCGGCTTGGCTCATCAGGTGGGCCGGGGATCCCTGGGCCCAGATGCGGCCTTGATCTAGGAGAATCACCTGATCGCACACCGCCAGGATCAGCTCCAGATCGTGGGAAGCCAGCAGAAAAGTGTGGGCAGCCTGTTGCAAAAAGGTCATCAACCGTCGCCGAGCTCGCAAATCGAGGTTGGCCGTTGGCTCGTCGTAGAGCACCAACCGGGGTTGCATCGCCAGGATCCCGGCAATGGCGACCATGCGCTTTTCCCCACCGGAGAGATGATGGGGTGGGCGAGCGGCCAGGTGCAGGGTGCCGGTCATCTGCAGGGCGGCCTCAACTGCAGTCGCGATCTCCGCCTCAGAACGTCCCAGGTTGCGCGGCCCAAAGGCCACATCTTCGGCCACCGATGGGGCAAACAATTGGTCATTGGGATCTTGAAACACCAAGCCCACCTCGGGGCGAAACTGGCCGGGCTGCAGCGGCTGGCCAAACAAGCTCACCTGGCCAGAGCAGAGGGGCAACAGGCCACAGAGGGTGAGGAACAGAGTGGTTTTGCCGGCGCCATTGGGGCCGATCACCCCCAGATGCTGCCCAACCTCGACCCGCAGATCCAGCCCTTGCAGCACCGGCGGATGGCCGGGATAAGCTATCCACAATTGGTTGACCTCCACCGCCGGCACCGGGTTCATGGCAAGGCTAGGGCTTCTGCAGGTGTTTCCAGCGCTCCTGGGTGGCGGCAGGGGTGAGCTGCAGGGTGGGCACGCTGGGGCTGGTCAGGTCGATCTGGAGAATGTCGTCGGGTGTACACTCGCAGTAGCGGCGCAGATCCCGCATTTGGTTAAGGGTCTGAATTTGCAAAGGCAAGCGGTCGGAAATCGGCCCCAGGTAGACCTTGCCCAGCTCGGTATGGAGGGTAATCCCCTCTCCAGACTGCCAATCCACTGCCTGGATCTCAATTTCCGACTGCTGCAGGGCCTGGAGCAACCGCGCCCATTGCTCCGGGGCCTGGTTCTCCCACCCCAGCAACTCCAGCTCCGGCCAAGAAGAGTGAGATCCGCTGGGGCCAGGGGGCCGAAACGGATCGGGAGGCAGCCAGTTGCCCTGCCGATCCACCCAGCCCATCCGGTCGCCCCATCGCGCGCGTGCAACCGGTTGCCGTTCCCGCACTTGGACGATCACCCCCACCGGCAGCAGCCGCCGCCGCACCTGGACGCTTTCGATGGGAGAAGGCCGGGCCGGGGATCCCAGCAGGGCTCTCTCCAAAACAGCCGGCTGCACCTGCCAAATGTTGAGGGGATACCGCAGGGGCAATTGCGCCCGGATCCAGGTGGAATCGACCCAGTGGGCACCTTCAACCTGAATTTGTTCCGGACGACGAATTTGCCAGTAGGGCTGCCGCAGGCCCAGCACCAGCAGCGTCAAGACGGCCATCGAACTGGTCAAGCGCCAGGATCCCTGCCAGAATTGGCTGCGCCGCTGCCGACGCAAAAGTCGCCTGCGCTGCAAAAGTTGCTCACGGGTAGGAGCAGCCAAAAGTGCCATTGAACCCTCTTCACCCCATTACAGGGTGTGGAGCATTCCCTGCTTCTATTCAACCTGCAATCTCCTGAACCTGATCCGCCCGCAGCCAAATGGTAGGAGTGGGAACAGACCCAAACTTAATCTGCAGGTAGTCATCTTTGATATCCACCACTTCTCCGGCGGTCTCGAAAACGTAGTTGGGGATCAAAGAATCGCTTGCCTGGGCTTCTAGGCTGCCCTCCAGTTTCTCGCGGATGGCCCGCACCAGGGTGCCTCGCTTAATCGCCATTGCTCCTTCTCCAGTTCAGTGTGGATTCGATAGCAGTTGTATCACGCCTGTCGCTGCCGCAAATTGGCTTTGACCGGGATCAATCTGAATTCGCCTATTTTCGTTTCAGGCTGCGGGCCATGTTGCGGAACAGATCCATGTCTGATCCGCCCTGGCGCCGCGGGCCGGCTTCGCTGCTGCTCGAAGTCGCGGATCCCTGCTCAGAAGCGGCTTCAGGAGTTTTGGCTGGCTCTGTAGACAGCTTAACTTTGCCAAGAGAGGAGACCTGCTCCACCACCTCCACCTTCTCCTTGCTGCCGAAATCCTGGAAGGTGTGCTTCACAATCCTGGGGGTGCGCATGTACTCGATGTTGCCAAGGGTTTTGGCCTCGTCTGGATCGAGAAAAAAGGTATTGTCGTTCTTCTCTTTCTTGGGGGTTGGCTTGGCAACAGTTTTCGTTGAGGGTGGGGAATCTGCTTGGCCACGAGAGCCAAACAAGCGCTTGAAGATGCCTACCATGGTTGTTTTGCCTGCAACGCGAAGGAAGTTGATCCGGATCCCTGGGCACTGAGTTGGCCGGGTAAGGCCAAGCCCAGTCTTGACTTCTCCCCTCCTTGAAAGAGAGAGGATTCCCAAAGGGCGCTAGGCAACAGGCTGAAGCCACATCGCTTTGCTTGCCCTTTGAGCTGTCACCCACGGATTAAGGTGGGTGGGAGCAGTCAAAAGCCCCCTACCAACTCTGCTTGGATCTAGTCCAAGCATTGTTGCTAATTCGACCTTGCTAGGGGCTAAAGCCCCTTGGGTTGGCTGTATCCCCTCGCTGAAGCAGAGGGGTTTTAGCCTGTCTACTTCATTGATGTTAAGCTAACTTAGAGCGTTATGCTTGCCTGGGCAGACGGTTTTCTCGGCCAAGTGGCCACTCCGAGCAGTTTGAGTTTCCTCGCCAAGCCACCCTCAGCAAGCCAACAAAGCAGAGAAACAACTGGGTTGAGCAAAACTTATTCAGAGCTTATTCATGTGCTTGTGGAGTGTAGTGCACCTCAACCCTAAGGGGAGCGCCCAGGTTCAAGGCAGTGCCGATACAGCGAGCCAAGATTTGAATGTTAAGCCGCTGCTCGGTCGATTCTGGGCTTTTTATAAGGTGGCTCTTGGCTGAGCTAACTATGGGTGAACGCTGTACATTCATCTCAACAAGCTCGCGATTGGGTGAGGACTCAGTAACCGACTGCTTTCAGATGATCTTAAGAGGGCCAGCAAAGAATATCGAAGGGATATAACCAGCAGTATTCAACAACCTGCTCTTTAAGGCTATGACGGTCTGGCCTTCTTTTGCATCGGCAGCCCCACTGATTGCATCGAGCAAAGTAGCCTTGGGCTTTCAGGGATCCCACGGAGAAAGAATCTCTATCTCCAAGGGTTTTCGAGTAGGCGTGAGCGCAACCTGGAAAACTTGCTCTTTGCGGGGCCTAAAGATGGGATCTGGAGTTTCCCTTCCCCAGATCTTGGGGCACTTCCCAACCCGCCCAATCCCACCATTTGAGCCGCCGCCCGTGCCAGCCAGGGCCACGATGTCCCCGGCCCAACAACCGTTTGTTGAACCTGCACCCAACCCACGCCGGCGGGGAAAGCAACTGACCCAACGCGGCATCCACCTGTGGAAGGGTTGTGCTGTTCACGGGTTCGGTCTGCTGCCGCTCCCTGTCAAGGAGGTAACGTTGCTGCCCCCCGGTTGGGCATGCTCTACTTTGCGATGAGCCTAGTTATCAAAGAACCTGGGTCTAAAACCCCACCGTTCATAGCGGCTTTGTGCCAAACTAAAGTTGGAAACAAAAGCTAAGTTTCCAGCTTTCCAACCCAAAGTCGCGGTGAGGCAAAGCGCCGCGCGCCAGCAAAGCCGAACGCCCAACTCCAAGATAGATGTGGAGATCGTGTAGGGCTGGCTTGCCAGCGACGGTCGCTGAAGCTCCAAGAGTCCTCCGGCTGTCGCTTGCGGAAGCAAGCTAGAGTTGGGGTAGGTACGTCAAAACTTGGAAAGTGGCAACTAAACTGCAGAGTTTGGGATAACTGCTGTCACGTTTTGAGAGGAATCCATGTTTCTAGTTTTCAACCTGGTGAAGCGTTTGCAGCTCATCCTGCTCAGCCTTGTGGTTGGGGTGGTGGCTGTAGCGTTCTTGTCCAGCCCTGCGGCTGCCGAAACCTACACCGTCAAGATGGGATCCGACAAAGCCCAGTTGGTCTACGATCCGCCCTCTCTGACCATCAACCAAGGGGATACCGTTCGGTGGGTGAACAACAAGGTCTATCCCCACAACGTCGTCTTTGACAAGGTGCCCGGTGGGGATGCCGCTTTGGCGGCCAAGCTCTCCCACAAAGCCCTGCTCACCGCTCCCAACCAAGCAGTAGAATCGGCCTTTGTGGATGTCCCTCCGGGTGAGTACACCTACTACTGCACGCCCCACCGTGGGGCCGGAATGGTCGGCAAGATCATCGTAAACGGCTAGATCGACACCCTAGCCCCCAGAAGCCTCAGGGATCCGCATTTTGATTTGGCCTTGCTGGCCAGGGATCCCTGCTTTTAGCATGTAAAGACAGCCCTCTCAGGAGTGGGAGGGCTTTTTGGCGAATGGACACGCATTCGACCGTCTTGCCTTGCTGCTGCGCAGCTACAGTCCACAAAAATAGTCCACAAACGAGTTCTGTATGACCACCAGCGTTAAAGGTTACCTGCTCTTGGCCGTTTCCTGCCTCAGCGCCATTGCTGCTGTTGGCTCGATTTTCGAGCTGGCTTCTGGCGAGCCGGATTTTGGCGTCGGCCCCACCAGTATCATCTTGGTTGTTGCTGCTCCGTTGGCGGTTTGGCTGTTTCAGTCGGCAGTTGGGGCGGCGCGGTCCAGCGGCGCTGCTGGCAGGGGGGGCAAGAAGCGAAAGTAGGCAGGTAGATAGGGGAAAACTGGGGGCAAGGAGACGGAGTCAGCAGGTTTGCGGTAAAGAGACTTGCGATTCTATCTCGGCTTCTGCTGGCTGATGAAACTCCGGCAACAGCTTTCGTTCTTGCACAGTTCCAAGGGCTGCTTCTAGCTCTGCCGTGGCTAGAGTACAACTGGAGCCAGATCCGTTCAGTACGGTCTCGGTAACCTGTCCGTTTTTGTCGATCCGATATTCCACCTTGATGTACTCAGGCATCGGCACTCCACTCGCTACCGAGTCAGCAACTGACTTTCTTCCCATTTTAGTTTCTGCTTCCTCTTCCTTGGCCAGATCTGGCTAGGCTCTATGGCTTCCTCTCGTATCTTTCGGGCTGCCAAAGGGGATCCCGGCATCCGTCGCGATCTGGGATTGGGGGTAGGGGCGCTGCTGGGCGTTGTCCTGATCGGCACCCTCTGGTACCACGGGGTGGAGCAGTGGCCTTGGGTGGAAGCTTTTTACATGACCGTTATCACCTTGACCTCGGTGGGCTTCATGGAGGTGAGGCCGCTGGGGGAGCGGGGGCGTTTGTTCACGGTGGCCTTGATCCTGATGGGGGTTCTGAGCATTGGGTTCATGGTGAATCGCTTTACGGAGGCCCTCATCCAAGGGCATTTTCAGGAAGGGATCCGGCAGCGGAAGTGGAAGAAACAGATGGAAGCGCTGAACAACCACTACATCGTTTGCGGTTTTGGACGCATTGGGCGGCAGGTGGCGCAAGAGTTTCAGGCAGAGGGAGTGCCGTTTTTGGTGATCGATCAATCTGCCGAGGCAATTCAGGTGGCGCAAGAGCTGGGATATATCGCTCTCCAGGGGGACAGCACCCTGGATGCCACCTTGCTGGCAGCGCGGGTGCAGCAGGCCGAGGGGTTGATCGCCGCCCTCTCCAGCGATGCCGAAAACCTCTATGTGGTGCTGTCGGCCCGCACCTTGAACCCTCGCATCCGCACCATTGCCCGCGCCAACACGGAAGAGGCTTTGCAAAAGCTGCAGCGAGCGGGCGTTGCCCACGCCATTTCTCCCTATATCACAGGCGGCAAGCGGATGGCGGCGGCTGCCTTGCGCCCCCGCGTGGTGGACTTTGTCGATGGGATCCTGTCGGGTCGGGATCGCACTTTTTACCTGGAGGAGTACGAACTGGCGGCCCAAGAATGCCCCTATGTCGGCCAAACCTTGGGGAAAGCCAATTTGCGAGCCCGCTCTGGCGCTTTGGTGGTGGCGATTCGGCGGGCAGATGGCCAGTTGATTGGCGGCCCCAGTGGAGATACCCTGCTGCAGCCGGGGGATCTATTGCTGTGTATGGGCACGGCCGAGCAGTTGCGTCGCCTGGGCCAGTTGCTCTATCCCCGCCCCTAGGAGCCAGTTTTCTATTGGGTGGCTTTGCTCAAATCCGCCTCAGGATACTGGGGCCATGAGAATCGGTGCCGCAGGTTTTCAAAAGTCCGTAGGTCTCGGCCAACTCTTCGGCCTTCCCCGTCACTTCGGGGCAGGGGATCCAAATCTCCGGGTTTTTGTAGGCGTAGTAGACCTCAAGGCCGTCCAATCCTAGCTCCACGGCTTCCGGAACCAGCTCTTCCGCAGGCAACCCGTAGCGAAAAGGATGGGCCAGCACTGCCAGGCCCCCAGCCGCTTGAATGGCCCCAATGGCCTCAGCAGCGGCCAGGCCGGGAACTTGCTCCCCTTGGATGTAGGGATCCAAAACAGGGTCGGCAGGATCAAACCCGTAGCCGAGAATATGCACCTCGCAGCCCAGCAGGTTGGCTGTAATCTCGATCCCCGGCCACAGAATGGGATCCTCGGCGCGATCCAGGTGGGCGCGGGCCTGTTCGTAGCCCTTCAGGGTGTGGTGATCGGTGATGGCCAGGCCCTTGAGGCCGTGCCGGCGCGCCTGCTCTGCCAAGTCTGCCGGATCCATGCGCCCATCGGAGCAGCAGGTGTGCAGATGAAAGTTGTACTGCAAGGGACAAGAAAGAGGGCCGATCCCTTGCAGCACCCGCCGCAGCTCCACCGCAGAAGCCACTCTACAGGGATCCCATTGCAAACCAACCAGCATGGCTACCCTTGCCTCCCCAACAGGCGCTGCTCCAGAGAAGCTAAGCTCCGAAGTTTTATGTTTTGTTAAGGATGTCCACCCATTCTAGCCGGGGTGCAGGAGGGGTGCCAGGTGTGGAGAACTACAGTAGTGGCCAGGGATCCCTAAGGGTTGGTCAAGATCTCTTCAGCAGCCTTGAGGGCTGCTCCAGGAGAGAAGTCGCTGTAGCCCAGTGTGTGCAGGGTTGACTCGAGAGCAGCCAGCGTGGTGAGAATGTCTCGGTCGCTCACAAAGCCCAGGTGGCCGATGCGAAAGATCTTGCCCTTGAGGTGGTCTTGGCCGGCGGCAAGGGCAATGTCGAAATGCTTCTTCAGGGTGCTGCGGATAGTGTCGGCGTTGATCCCTTCGGGAGCCAGCACGGCTGTCACCGAGGGGCTGGCCGCCGACTCTGGGTTGACCAAAAGCTTCAGCCCCAGCGCCTTGACACCGGCGCGGGTGGCCTGGGCCAAGCGGTCGTGGCGACGGTAGATGGCCTCCAACCCTTCCGCCCGCATCAGGCGCAGGGTAACTTGCAAGGCGTAAAACAGATTTACTGCCGGGGTAAAGGGAGTGGTGCCCTGGCGTAGGGCTTTTTGGGCCAGCTTGAAGCTCCAGTAGTACTTGGGAAAGCGAGAGCGCTCGGCAGCAGCCATGGCCCGCGGGCTGACGGCCACAAACCCCAGCCCCGGCGGGATCATGTAGCCCTTCTGGGATCCAGAGGCCACCACATCCAAGCCCCACTCGTCCATGGGCACTGGCATCGCCCCCAAACTGGTGACCGCATCCACAATTACCAGCGCTTCCCCATGCTCGCGGGCGGCAGCCGCAATGGCCTGCACGTCGTTGGCCACGCCGCTAGAGGTTTCCGAATGGGTGAGAATGACCGCCTTGATGGTCTTCTCCCGGTCGGCGGCCAGCTTTTCTTGGAAGACCTCGACGGGATAGGGCACGCCCCAGGGGGTTTCTATCCGCTCGCACTGCAGGCCAAATTGCTCCGACATCTCGGCCCAGCGCTCGCCAAACTTGCCGTTGACCCCCACCAAAACCCGTTCCCCTGGGCTGAGGGTGTTGAGGATCCCGGCTTCCATGGCCCCGGTGCCGCTGGAGGCAAAGACAAACACATCGGAAGTAGTCTGGTGCAGCCAACGCAACCCCTCCGTCACCTCTTCCAGAATGGCGGTGAACTCTTTGCTGCGGTGCTCGATAGGCCCCCGCGCCATAGCCAGCAGCGCACTCTCGGGAACGGGAGTGGGGCCGGGGATCATCAACATCAACTTGTCTTTCATGCGTGTCCCGCCAGGGAGGTCAGGTTTAAGAGGTGGCGGCCAGATTCGAACTGGCGCATAGAGGTTTTGCAGACCTCTGCCTTACCACTTGGCTACGCCACCCTACTCCTCAATCAGACAAGACATTGTATCCGAAAATGGGATCCCCTAGCCACCGCTGCGTGGGAGCTACAGACGTAGGATGTTACAAAGCAGCCCCTGCTCTTCTGGCGAGCCAGATATCGCTCCAAGCGTCCCTGGAAAAACGACAGAACCAACATTAGTCTTGCACACTTAACAGACGGGATCCCAGCAGGCGTTGCAGCCAAGGGGCAAGGAACTCGCGGTTAGCCGACTGCTGCTCTGGATCCTGGGTTTCCAGAGGAAAGGGGGCAAGGGCCCGCAGGGCGGCAGTGGTAACGCAGAACATGGCCTTTTGGAAGCTGAGGCAGATTTTCACCCTGAGGTCATCTTCCCCGCGCGGCTGGCGGCGGTAGTGCTCCCGCAAAGACTCAGGCAGGTGGCGCATCATATCCTGCATCAAGAGGGTGGGTGGGATCCCGGCGCTCCCCACCGGCAGCGGATCGGCATAGAGGGCTCCATAGGCGAAGTCCGCCTGCTCGACTGGGATCTGGTGCGCCTGGGCGTTGTAGGAGACTGTGCCCATGAAGGGGAAAGAGCGGAAAAACACGGCTTCCACGTAGGGCAGGGCCGTGTCGGGCAGGAAGGTCAGCCCCGCCGACAGGGGGATGATCTCGTAGCGGTGGCCCCAGATGCAGGGAGCGTAGGTGATGGGCTTGTTGGCGGCTGCCACCAACCCCTGCTGGATGTGGGCCACCACGTCGGCAAGGGTGAGCTGGGGTTCGCTCTCGTGGCGCTTGGCCAGGGTCAGGAAGAGATCGCTCATCACCCGCCAAAACTGGCCCAGGCCGCTGTACATGGCCAGCATGCGCACCTGTTCCAGCGCAAAGTCGGGGCAGAGGAAGTTAAGGCCCTGCAGAAGGGGGTTGAAGCGGAACTTGGCCCGAATGGCCACCTTGGCTCGCTCGACAAATTCGGGAGTATCCAGATAGCGATCCAGACCGCCCCCCCCATGCCAGAGCATGGCTTTCATGCAGTATTCGGCAAACTCGTAGTTGATGCGATCGTGCCAGAGGTAGCGCAGCCATTTGCCCGGCGTAATTTCGCCGTTAAAGTACTTAAAAGCGGGGAACAGCTCCAAAAATTGGTGGTCGGCAATGAAGATTAAATTCTGGGAGTAGGCATCCAGCACCTGGCCGTAGCTATGGAGGATGCCGATCACCTCCAGCCGGTTGCTGGGGGAATCCGGCACAAGGGCTCCCCCTGCCTCTAGGCGTTGGACAATAGGAGCCAGTCGCCATTGCTCTAGAGGATCTAAGCCGGCCAGAAAGAAACAGGAAGGAGCGGGAACCAGGGTAGCAGTCATGGGAGAAGCAGCAGTTGAGACAGCAACAAAAACCCAGTTGATCTCACCAAATCGTCACAACGAAGATGACCCAGGCCCGAAAGCAGTGATCGGCCTGCCTGCTTCAGCAAGATTGAGGGCCACCGGCCTGGCCCAGTGAGCGGCGGTGGACTCCACCCAATGGGTTGCCCAGGCAGGCTGGAGGCCGAGCCACACCACCAGCACTGCTAGAACTACAGCAGGCAGGCGTTCTCCGGCGGCATGTCGTTGCATGGCAATGGCCACCTCCGAGAGGCGCCCGAAAAAGACACGGTTCACCATTAGCAGAAAGTAGGCCGCCGTCAATCCTGTCCCCACCATGCACAGCAGCGTCTGCAGGGGGAAGACGGGAAAGCTGCCCCGAAAGAGGGTGAACTCGGCAATAAAGCCCACCAGGCCGGGCGTGCCGCCGCTGGCCATCACCCCCAACACCGTCAAGCTGCCAATAAGCGGCAAGCCCCGCTCCGGGTTGAGCAATCCCCGCAGCAACCTGAGATCCCGCGTGCCGGTATTGGCGTAGACGGCACCCACCAGCAGAAACAGCAGCGAGGAAATCAGGCCGTGGCTCACCATCTGGAATAGGGATCCCACCAAGGAGAGGGGGGTGGCCGCCGCCGTGGCCAGGAGAATGTAGCCCATATGGGCAATGGAGCTGTAGGCCACCAGCTTTTTCATATCTTGCTGCACCAAGGCGTTCAGGGATCCATACAGCACATTGGCCACCGCCCAACTGGCCAGCCAGGGCCCGGCTTGCTCCCAGGCAGCCGGCAAAAGCTGTAGGCCAAAACGCACCAGGCCATAGGTGCCCAACTTGAGCAAGAGCCCCGCCAAGAGCACCGAAATGGGGGTGGAAGCCTCCACGTGGGCATCCGGCAGCCAGGTGTGGAAGGGCACCAAGGGGATCTTGATGGCCAGCCCCAGCAGGATGGGAACAAGCAACAAAAGCTGCTGCAGCAGGGGCAAGGGGTGGGCCTGCAGAACGGTGTAACTAAAGCTGTGAACCTCGCTCAGCCAACTGAGGCCGAAAAAGCCAATCAGCAGCAGAATACCAGAGACAGCGGTGTAGACCAAAAACTTGGTGGCAGCATAGGTGCGCCGCGGCCCGCCCCAGATGGCAATCAGCAGATAAAGCGGGATCAGCTCAACTTCGTAGAACAGGAAGAATAGCAGCAAGTTCTGGGCCAGAAAAGCCCCCGCAATGGCGGCTGCCAGCAGCAACACCAAGCTGTAGTAGAGGCGAGGCCGCTCCACCTGGCCGCTGGCCCAAAGGGCAATCAACACCAGCAAGCCAGTCATCACCACTAGCGGCAGGGAGATCCCGTCCACCCCCAGCTCATAAACCAAGCCCAACTGCGGGATCCAGGCCACTCGTTCGGCCATCTGGATCCCTTGCTCTTGAGGATCCAAAAGCAGCAGCAATCCCAAGCTCAGCCCCAACAAAGCCAGGCCAAACCCCAAAGCCAAAGTCCGGTGCAGGCCCTTCCCCGCTCGCTCGGGGATCAGCCCCACCAAGATGCTGCCCAACAACGGGATCCCGACCAAAAGGCTGAGCATCGCTTCCTCCCACTCAATAGGCCAATCCCAAATGGGGCGAACGCAGCAGCCAAGCGGTAACCACCACGACCCCAATGACAATGAGCAGCACGTAGAGCTGCATCCGCCCCGACAGGGTGTACTTGAGGGCTTCGCCGCTAAACCAAAAAGCCAGGCTCACCCCGTTCACCAGGCCATCCACCCCGTTGCGATCCAGCCATTCCAGTCCGCGGGAGAGGGCGCTGACCGGCTGCACCAGCAGCGCCTGGTAGAGCTGCCCGGTGTAGAAATCCTGGGCCAAGAGATCCTGCAGCTCCGGCCAGGGCAGGCGCAGCCGCCGCCGGCCTCCCCAGTACAGCCAGGCACCAACACCGCCTCCCAGCAACCCTGCGGTCCCCAGCAAGACAGCCATCTGCTGCAGCTCCGGGATCCAAGCGGGATAAAGCCCCCAGCGCCAAAGCAGCCAGGGCATGAGCAAGTTCTGCACCGTCAGGATAACCATGGGCAGGGCCATCAGCCAGCCCACCTCAGGCGCGCGGCGCGTCTTGGGCTGCGGGGATCCCAAAAAGACCAGACCAAACACCCGCGCCAGGTTCAAAGCCGTCAGCCCGTTAACCAGCAGCAACACCCCCATCAGGGCCGGCTCGCTGTACACCAGCGCCAGGCGAATGAGAGTCCAAAAGCACCCCAGTGGGGCCACCATCCCCAGGGATCCCACGGCAAAGGCGGCTAGGGTAGCCGGCATGCGGCTCCCTAGGCCCCCCAGCTCCGTCAGATCCTGGGTAGCAGTGGTGTAGATGAGGGATCCCACCCCCATAAACAGCAGCGCCTTGGCCAGGCCGTGCGTGAGCAGCAGCTCCAGGGCCAAATCCGGCTGCCCCGTCCCCACCGCCACAAACACCAAGCCTAGGTAGGCACTGGTGGAGTAGGAGAAGGTGCGCTTGAGGTCGATTTGCGCCAAGGCCACTAGGGATCCCCCTATAGCCGTAATCGTGCCGATGGCCACCAGCACCCCATCGGTGAGGGGAGAGAGAGCCAAAAGGGGCTGCAGCTTGATCAAGACAAAAGCGCCGCAGGCTACCACCGCCGAGTTGCGCAGGATCGAAGCCGGGTTGGGCCCCTCCATGGCCTCATCCAGCCACAGGTGTAGCGGGAACTGGGCGCACTTGCCCAGCGGCCCTGCAATCAAAGCCAACCCCATCAAGGCCGCCCAAGTCGGATCCAAGCTGGTCGTAGCCGCCCAATCCCGCAGGCCGGAAAAGGTCAAAGAGCCGGAGAAGTTGGAAACCGCCACCACCCCCATCAACAGCAACAGGTCTCCCACCCGTTTGGTGAGAAAAGCATCCCGCGCTGCAGTGACCACCAGCGGCTGGGCGTACCAGAAGCCCACCAACAGATAGGTGGAAAGCGTCAGCATCTCCAGCAGCGCGTAGCTGAAAAACAGCGAATCGCTGAGGGCGATCCCCGTCATCCCGCCCTCGAAAAAGCCCATCAGGGCGGCAAAGCGACCCAGGCCCCAGTCCTTATCCAAATACCCCAAGGCATAGATCTGGGCCAGCAGGCTCAAGCCGCTGAACCAGACAACGGTTCCCAGCGTCAGAGACGAAACCTCCAAAGACAGGGTCAAATCCAGATCGGCCACCCGAAACCAGAGGTAGTTCAGGATCTGGGGATCCCGACCCCAAACCTGCCGCAACAGCCAAAGGCCATGAGCAAGGGCCACAAAGGTCAGTAGGATATTGAGGTAAGCTGCCGGGCGCGGGCCACTGCGCTTGATCCAGCCACTGGCCCAAGGGAGAGCCAGCGCCGTTCCCGCCCACCCGTAGCAAGGGATCCACCAACTGCTCTCCAACCCCAAAAGGTTTGACATTACCCAATAAATTGAACAATGACAACGAACAGAAAACCAACGGAGATCAGTCAGGATTTTTAACTCGTTCTCTGGTTAAGGATTTGAGATCACTATATACCCGGCTCGGACGGTTCCAAAACCGGGTCGGGTGGCTTGAGCCAATCTCGAACCTGGGCGGCAATCCGCCGGGCAGCGCCTGGAGATCCCATGCGGCGGCGTCCGTGGGCCTGCAACTCAGCCGTGTAGTTGGGATCGGCGGCCAGACGCTCCAGAATCCGGCCAACCACAGCGGGGGCCTGCTCCACCGAGGTCAAGTGGACGGCGGATCCCAGCAGACGGGTTTGGGCTTCGGCAAAGCGGAGCGTAAACTGTGGCCCCCCGCCCGGCAAAGTGACCACCGGCTTTCCCAAGCCCACACATTGCTCGGTGGCCGTTCCCGCCATGGCCAGCACCACCGTGGCCCGGTGGGCACAGGCGCCGAAGTTCCCCCAAACCAGAAGTACATCGCTGCGCTGAGGTGGGATCCGAGCCTGAAGCTGGTCTGGTTCCAGGTTGGGGCTGAGGGCAGCATAAACTTGAACCTCCCTTGGGATCCGCTCCACCACCTGCATCATCAGGGCCCAGTTGCGGTAGGCTTCCGGCGGACGGGATCCCGGCAAGAGCAGCAAGGCCGGTC
Source organism: Synechococcus sp. H55.10 (assembly GCF_047502715.1). NCBI lineage: Bacteria > Bacillati > Cyanobacteriota > Cyanophyceae > Synechococcales > Synechococcaceae > Synechococcus > Synechococcus sp. H55.10. The sequence goes on along the minus strand of NZ_JANSJJ010000004.1, from coordinate 9,017 downwards.
GGTGCGGATCTAAAGGTAATGCCCCGCGCGGCTCCAGGCCGTCCATCATCGGGTTGCCCAGGTAGAAGGCCCTCAGGCCCCGTTTTTGCAAAGCGGTTGCCGTCAGCTCATCCCGCAAAAAAGAACCCAGGCAGCGCCGGTGGGCCATCAGCCAGCGTTCCCAGGGCAGGTAATCGGAAACCGGCTGCCCCATCCAAGCGCGGCGGTACGGCCCCCGTTCGTCCCGCCAGTAATAATCCGACTTGGCCGTGCCCACGAAAACATAGGGGATCCCGCTCCACCAGGCCATCGCCAGGGGCACAATGTCTCCCACCGCCAGCACCAGCTTCATCTGAGCCGCCGCCCGCCGCACCAGAGCCAGTTGCCGCCCCGTCAGCCCCAACAGGCCAGCCCGCAGATCCCGCCACAACTGCCGCCAATCTTGATAGATAAACCCCCCCGACGGCATCACTTGAGCAACGGGCAGAAGGGGGATCCCTTGGCGTTGGTAGGCTGTCCCTTCTCCCACAATTGGCAGGGCTTGCACCGGGATCCCCAGTTGGATCAGGGCCAGGGCAAGGCGGCTGCCCACCTCATCTTCCCCGTGTCCATTGCTCAGACACAGCACCGGCGGCGCCAGGCGCAATTGGGTTCCCGGTCTGGGCTGAATCAAGCGGGATCCTCCAGAAATCTCCTCCTACAATAGAGCCAATCCGAGAGGGGAAGCCGGGAGATGATGCGAAATGAGCGACAACGAGCCGAGTTCATTGCGGCAGTAGAGGCCCTCCAGCTCGAAGGCCCCTATTTCGTAGAAGAGCGCCTCACCCGCCATCGTGGCCCTTTCTTACGGGCAGTGAAAGATGTGCCCGTAGGCGGAACTTGGTGGGAGATCCGTTATTTTCCCGCCTGTGAGTGCTACGCTTGGGCCTACCTGCCGGAAGGGGCCGGCCCGCGGGAGTTTGCCTGGGGCCACACGCTGCAGCAAGCTTTTCTCAACGCCTTGTGGCATCAACCCCTTTCTGCCGAAAGCCAAGAACAGCTGCGGAAAAACCATTCCGATTTACAGTAGAGATCAAGATTCTCCTAAACTTCCCTCTTCTTCCCACGTGCAGGGAACATGAAACCGCAGGCCGTCGCCCGTATTCTGGATGCCAACCTCGACCGCGCTCGCGAAGGGCTACGGGTGCTGGAGGAGTGGTTTCGTTTCGGCCTGGAAGAGGAAAAGCTCTCTGCGGAATGCAAGGCCATGCGCCAAGCCCTGGCCCGCTGGCACAGCGACCCGCTGCGGCTGGCCCGCGATACCCCTGCCGACCCAGGCACCCAGATCTCCCACCCGCAAGAGGAGCAACGGCGGGATCTCGGCCACCTGTTGCAGGCCAATTGCAGCCGTGTGCAAGAAGCGCTGCGGGTGCTGGAAGAATACGGCAAGTTGGCCGAGTCCAGTCGTTGGGTAGCGCCCGGCCTGGCCAAGCTGGCCAAAGACATGCGCTATCGGCTCTATGTTCTGGAAAGTGAGCTGCTGGGGGGATCCCTGCGGCAGCGTCTCCTGGCAGCCCATCTTTATTTGGTTACCAGCCCGGTGCCCCACTGGCTGGAAGTGGTGGAAAAGTCCCTACGCGGGGGGGTAACACTGGTGCAGTACCGCCGCAAAAACCTTCCCGACAGAGAGATGCTCTGGGATCTCAGGCAGTTGCGGCAACTGTGCGACCGCTATCAGGCGTTGATGATCGTCAACGACCGGGTGGACTTGGCTTTGGTCAGCCAAGCGGATGGGGTACATCTGGGGCAGACGGATCTGCCGGTTGCCCAAGCCCGGCAACTGCTGGGAGCGCAGCGGCTGATTGGCCTGTCGACCACCAACGCTGAAGAGCTGGCCCAAGCCCTCAATAGCGGCGTGGACTATATCGGCGTCGGCCCTGTCTATGCCACTCCCACCAAAGCGGAAAAACCCCCTGCCGGCCTGGAGTACGTGCGCCTGGCCGCCGAAAAGGCCCATCTGCCCTGGTTTGCCATCGGCGGCATCGATCTCCACAACCTGGCCGAGGTGCGCCAGGCAGGCGCCAGCCGAGTAGCCGTGGTGCGGGCCCTGATGGAAGCGGCGGATCCCACCCAGACCGCCCGCGCCATGTTGGCCGAACTGCAAGGGATCCCTGCTCTATCCTGAAGATAGACCCCGAATCTTCTCAAGACCCTTCTAACTCCCGATGGCAGAGGCCGCAAAAGATCTCAAAGAGCTCCCCGATCGCAATCGGCAAAGCAGCGGGGATCCCGGCTTGAGCGGGATTGCCACCGAAGTGCAAGGGGAGCTGGTGCGGGAGCTGGACTTGATGATCCGGGCCCGCTACCCCCTGCTCTACCTGGTTTCCCCCGAAGAGGAGCCGGCGGACGCCGTGCTCGTGCAAGTAGCCAAGAGAACCGATCCGCCGCGGCGGCTGCTGTTCTGGGACGTGGTGCGGGGCTGGCAAGATACCGGCGAAGACCGCGGCTCCATCATGGCCGCTCTAGGGCGGGTGTGGCGCTCGGCCCCCCAGGAAGACACCCTGTTTGTGCTGCGGGATCTGCACTTTGTGCTGCGCAACGCCAGCAGCGACAAAAATGCCCCCATCCTGCGGGAGCTGAAAAACCTCAGCCGCGAGCTCAAGCGCACCCGCAAAATGCTGATCCTGCTCAGCCACACTCTGGAGGTGCCCAGCGACCTGGCCGAGGAGATCACTGTTGTCGACATTCCCCTGCCCAACAGCGAAGAGATCAGCCGCCTCATCCAGCTCTACGTGGCCCCGGAAAAACTCAAGCTCAGCCCCCTGGCCCGCGAGCAACTGGTCAAAGCCTGTCAGGGGCTGAGCCGGGAGCGCATCCGCCGCGTCTTGGCCCGCGCCTTGGCCGCCAAGCAGGAGGTGAACGAGGCCGATATTGACCTGGTGTTGGAGGAGAAAAAGCAGGCCATCCGCCAGACGGGCATCCTGGAGTTTTTCACCGCCCGCGAGACCCTGAAAAGCGTGGGCGGGCTGGACAACCTCAAGGCCTGGGTGCGGGTGCGCCAGGAAGCCTTTACCGAAGAGGCGCGGCGCTACGGCCTGCCCAACCCCAAGGGCGTGCTGCTGGTGGGGATCCAGGGCACCGGCAAGTCCCTCTCCGCCAAAACCATCGCCAACGAGTGGCGGCTGCCCCTGCTGAGATTGGATGCCGGGCGGCTCTTTGCCGGCATTGTGGGGGAATCAGAAAGCCGCGTGCGGCAGATGATCCAACTGTCAGAAGCCATGGCCCCCTGTGTGCTCTGGATCGACGAAATTGACAAGGCCTTTGGCAACATCACCAGCAGCGCCGACGGGGATTCGGGCACCAGCCGCCGGGTGTTTGGCAGCCTGATTACCTGGATGCAGGAGAAAACCAGCCCGGTCTTCATCGTGGCCACCGCCAACAACGTGCCCCTGCTGCCGCCGGAGCTGTTGCGCAAGGGCCGCTTTGACGAGATCTTTTTCCTCAACCTGCCCACCCAAGCCGAGCGCAAGGAGATCTTCCGGGTGCACCTGCAGCGGCTGCGCCCCAGCCGCCTGCGGGAGTTCGACCTGGATGCCCTGGCGGCAGCCGCTCAAGACTTCAGCGGCGCCGAGATCGAGCAGGCGATCGTGGATGCGATGTACAACGCCTTTGGGGGCGGCGGCAGCGGCGCTCGGCGCGATTTCACCCAAGAAGACATCCTGCAGTCCATCCGGGAAACTGTACCCCTGGCCGCCATCGCCCGCGACCAGATCGAAAGCCTCAAGTGCTGGGCTGCCCAAGCGGGTGCCAGGACAGCTTCTCAAGATGCCCAGGTGCTACAGGAAATGAAGCAGTGCTTTGCTTCCCAGCATCCAGCTTCACCGTTGCCCACCAGCCCTTGATCCCGAAACCACCTTATTCCACAGCCGTCGCTGCGTATTCCAGCTCTTCCTCCGCCACTTCCGCTGGGGCTTTCTCCGCCTGTCCTTGCTTGGCAGCCAGCATTTGCTCGCGGTACTTGGCTGCCATTTCCTCGGCTTTCTCGTACACCAGCTTGGGATCCCGAATCATGTCGCCGGGATTGGGCTCCAGTTGCTTGGTGGACAGCGAGATCCGCCCCCGCTCCGCATCCAGATCGATGATCATCACCTTCACTTCGTCGTTGACGTTGAAGACACTGTGGGGCGTGTCGACATGATCGTGGGAGATCTCGGAAATGTGCAGCAGGCCGGAGACGCCGCCAATATCGATAAAGGCGCCGTAGGGCTTGATGCCTCGCACCGTGCCGACTACCACCTCGCCCACTTCCAGCTTGTTCATCTTCCGCTCCACCAAGGCGCGGCGATGGCTCAGCACCAAACGGTTGCGGTCTTCGTCCACCTCCAGAAACTTCAGGGGCAGCTCTTCACCCACCAGCTCTTCTTTCGGCTTGCGGGTGCTGATGTGGGATCCGGGAATAAAGCCCCGCAGCCCTTCGATCCGCACCAGAGCCCCACCTCGGTTGGTGGCAAAAATGGTTGAGCGGACGGTGGCATCTTCTTTCTGGAGCTGTCGTACCCGTTCCCAGGCCCGCATGTACTCGATGCGGCGGATAGAGAGGGTCAGTTGCCCCTCCTCGTTCTCTTCGGTGAGGATAAAAAATTCGCGGGTTTCTCCGGGCTGCAGCATCTCGTGTGGATCTTCCAGGCGGCTAATCGACATCTCCTGGAGCGGCAGAAAGGCAGCCGTTTTGGCCCCGATATCGATCAAAGCACCGCGCGGCTCCACCGAGAAGACCGTACCCGCCACAATTTCACCGGGGCTAAAGTGATAGTCATACTTATCCAGGAGAGCGGCAAAGTCTTCAGTGGTAAAACCTACATCGGCAGCGGTGAATCGACTCATAGGGGTGCAGTAACAGAATTAGTTGCGCGGAATCAATGGGTAGAAGGCCAGTCGAGTTTGGCAAAGCCCCAGATGAGAGTATGTTTACTCTCCCACTTTCCCACCTGCGGCGGATGTGGCTGGGGAAATACCATAGTAGCTCAGCGGGGCGTCTTTTGTGGCAAGTTTCCCGGCGATCTTGCCAAGCTAGAGCATAGAAGATTTGGGAGAAGAACGATTGCACTTTATTGACCAAGCCGAAATTGAAGTGCAAGGGGGAAATGGCGGAGATGGCATCGTGGCCTTCCGCCGCGAAAAGTATGTGCCGGCTGGGGGGCCATCCGGTGGCAATGGTGGGCGGGGCGGCTCGGTGATCCTGGTAGCAGATCCCGGCCTGCAGACCTTGCTGGATTTTCGCTTTCAGCCGGTGATCAAGGCAGAACATGGGGCCAAAGGGGGGCCCAACCATCGCAGCGGGGCTGGTGGTGCGGATCGGCTGGTGCGGGTGCCCTGTGGCACGATGGTGTTCAACGCTCAAACCGGCGAGCTGCTGGGGGATCTAGTGTGTGAGGGGGATCGAGTGTTGGTGGCCCGCGGGGGCAGAGGCGGCCTGGGCAACGCCCATTTTTTAAGCAACCACAATCGTGCCCCCCGCCGATTTACCAAGGGCGAACCCGGAGAGCGGGTGCGCCTGCGCCTGGAGCTGAAGTTGATTGCCGAGGTAGGCATTGTCGGCCTGCCCAATGCGGGCAAGTCCACCCTGATTTCGGTGGTCTCTTCTGCCCGGCCTAAGATTGCCGACTACCCCTTCACCACCCTGCAGCCCAATTTGGGGGTAGTGCCTCATCCTTCCGGAGATGGGGTGGTGTTTGCCGATATTCCGGGGCTGATCGAGGGGGCCCACTTGGGGGTGGGGCTGGGCCACGAGTTTTTGCGCCATGTGGAGCGCACCAGGGTGCTGATCCATTTGGTGGATGGCACAGCGGCGGATCCCGTCAGAGATTATCAGACCATTCAGCAGGAGCTGCGCGCCTACGGCCACGGGTTGATCGATAAGCCGCAAATTTTGGTTTTGAACAAGATCGACGTTCTGGATCCTCAGCAGGTTGCCGAGCGCACCCAGAGGCTATCGGCTGCCGCCGGCACTTCGGTGGTGGCCATTTCTGCGATTGCCAGGCAGGGGCTGGATCCGCTCTTGCAGCGGGTGTGGCAGTGCCTGGGTCGGGGATCCCCTGCGGAGCTGGATCTCGTGGGGGCAAAATCCATCCAGTCCTGAGGCGGAAGCATCCTAGAATGGGAGAGCCCATGCCTTGCCAAGCTCCAGAGATAAGTGGCTATGTATATCTCGGCGGAGGATCTGCCACCGGATTTGCGTCAGATCATGTTGGCTGTTGAACAGGCAGCCCAGGCGAGGGCAGGAGCGTGTGTGGAGCTGTTGCTGCTCCTGCGGCTGCTGGAGGAGATGCACCGCGCAATCCTGGAGGGTGCCTTTCGGGAGGCTTTGCCCAACACCCGTCAAGCTTTGTATCGGGTGCTGCAGGATCTAGAGGAGGCGGGCGACTGGCCCTACCTGCCACGTCTGCATATCCAAGCCCTGATGCAACAACTGAAGGACTGGCCGCAGGGATCCCTGCCGGTGCCGCCCACTCCCCGTTCTGCAGGGGTTGTGGAAGTGGCGGAAAGCCCTAGCTGCCCCGAATCTTGAGATTTTGCTTTTTTCTCCCGAATGGCCGAGTATTTTAAGCTCCATCCGCAGCATCCCCAGGCCCGCTCCATCCAACGGATTGCAGCCGCTCTGCGGGAAGGGGCGGTCATGCTCTACCCCACTGATACGGTCTATGCCATTGGCTGCGATGTGACCCACAAGCAAGCGGTGGAGCGGGTAAGGCGTCTCAAGCGGCTTTCCAACGACAAGCCCCTCACCTTTTTGTGCCCTTCGCTTTCCCAAATTGCCCAGTATGCCCAGGTGAGCGATCCCGCCTATCGACTGATGCGGCGGCTGATCCCAGGCCCGTTTACGTTTCTGTTGCCGGCCACCAAGCTGGTGCCCCGGTTGGTGATGGATCCCAAGCGGAAAACCACTGGCATCCGCGTGCCCGATTCGGCCATCTGTCAGGCGCTGTTGGCCGAGTTAGGCAACCCCATCGTCTCCACCTCGGCCAAGCTGGGCGGGGATCCCGTCGGCTCTTTGGAGGTGGGTTTTGACTCTGTTGGGGATTGGGAAGAGGGGGGAATCTTTACCGCCGAAGAAATGCGACAGTTGGAGAAACAGGTGGATCTGGTGCTGGATGACGAGGCTCCCTATCGGGCCCAGGTCTCGACGGTCATCGATCTCACGGGGCCGGAGCCCCTGTTGGTGCGGGCAGGCCTGGGGTACGAGCAGGTGGCAGAGCTCAGGCGGGTGGAAGAGCTGACTGGCTGAGGGCCGGGATCCCCCTTTCCCTACTCGGCTGCCACCAACTCCTAAAATAGGGTCGTGCTGCTGCGGTAAGCCCATGCCTGGGTCTTTGGCTGAGCAAAAACTGGCCCTGTTGCGCCTGCTGGAGGTGGCCGACCGAGGCCGGAAGGTTTCCCCTGACCAGAAAGCCCAAATCTTGTCTCACATTGCTGCCCTGGAAGTGCTCAACCCCACCCCCAGGCCAACCTCTGCCCCTGAAAAGTTGGAGGGGAACTGGCTCACCCTATTTACCACCAGCACAGACCTGCTGCGGCTGGCCAAGTTGCCCTTTCTGACCACCGGCGAGATCTACCAGTGCATTCGGGCCAAAGCTGGACGGGTCTTCAACGTGGCGGAGATCCAGGGATCCGGTTGGCTGCCACGGGGAGTTTTGGCGGTGGCAGCCCGCTTCTACCCGGAGTCGGAACGCCGGGTCAGGGTCATTTTCGAGCGCTTTGTGCTCGGCTCCCAAGCGTTGATGAGCTACGAGATCGAGAGTTTTCTCCATTTGCTTGAACGGGCTCCAGAGCGGATCCCGGCGGTGAAGATCGACCTTCGCCGCCGCGAGCCAACAGGCTGGCTGGACATTACCTATTTGGATGAAGACTTACGGATGGGTCGGGGCAGCGAGGGGAGTGTGTTCGTGCTCAAGCGGGTGAGTTGAGGCTGCTAGCTGGAGGTTCCAGAAGGCTCCTTTTCTGGGATCTCAGGGAGTGGCTTCTGGGCTAAGGTAGCGCCTATTTCTTGGAGAACCTGCAAGGCACGGTAGGACTGCCGTAAAACCTGCAGCTCCTGTTGAGTTTGCTCCAGTTGCCGAGCCCATTGGTCATGTTGAGAGCGCAACTGCCGATTCTCGCATTTTGTGCGCTGCAGGAGGCGCTTGAGCTTTTGCTGCTGCTGCTGGAGCTGGGCCCGCTCGGCTTCCGACTGCTGCAGTTGGATCCCTTGGCGTTCCAGCTCTATTTTTAGGGCGGTAACTTGCGATTGAAGCTGGCGGAGCTTTTGGTGCAGTTCCCGCCCTGGTGTGGGTTTGGCCGGTTTGGAGTTTGGGGAAGAGGGCGGGGGTGATGTTTGGAGATTTTGCAGATGCCGTTGCAACTGTTGGGCTTGGGCCTGCAGAACTCGGCACCGCTGCTGCTCGCTGCGCAGTTGCGCTTGGGCGCGTTCGCAGGTTTGGATTTCGGCTTTCACCTGCTGCTTGATGCGGTCGAGGATCTTTTGGTGGCGGAGCTGGGTTTGGCGGATCTCCTCAGCCACTTGCAGAGGACGCGGATCCACCTCGGGTCGCCGCGGCCTGCCACCGTGATCGGCGGGATCGAAGGGGGACACAGCCGCCAGCAGCGAGGCTCGAAAGTCAGGCCAGGAATGCGACTGCAGACCCATCTGAACCAGCCGCCAAACCCCGTAGGAGGCCCCAATTGCCGCTACCAGGCCAGGGATCCCGGCCAAGGACAGGGAAACCTTGGGCAGGGTCGGCAGGATCTGATCCAGCAGGCCCACCACCAATGCGAAGACAAAGAGCCCGCTCCCCGCGGCAGCGGCACCTGGGACCCAAGAGGAGCGGGAGGACATCATCGTTTTTGTTTATCAGAACCACCAGAGCGGGAGAACCAGGGCAGAGGTCAGGTTCAAAAATCACCTGTCTGCATCTCAGTTTATCCCACCGGCAACCTCTGTCTCTCATGAACTACCCCACCGCGCAGGCGGGTGGGGTTTCCCCATCCGCTTTACGGCGAGATTTTTGTCTCTTCCTCTGCCC
>NZ_JANSJJ010000003.1:0-23019 GCF_047502715.1 Synechococcus sp. H55.10 | reverse complement strand
CCCTGTTGATCCCTACCTTTTCCCCGCAAGGGGACGGAAACCCTGGAGCGATTCCAAGACAATGTCGTTGCTGCCGGCGTTGATCCCTACCTTTTCCCCGCAAGGGGACGGAAACAGCGGTTCAACTGGTGGAAACAAAATCGGTGTCCAGTGTTGATCCCTACCTTTTCCCCGCAAGGGGACGGAAACCGGGACACAGGCCCATCGGCTGTGTATAGGGTGAGCCGGTTGATCCCTACCTTTTCCCCGCAAGGGGACGGAAACTTGGCACCGCCACCCGCTGAAAGAGGTGTTGCTGCGTTGATCCCTACCTTTTCCCCGCAAGGGGACGGAAACTGCACAGGTGGAGCAAGAGTTTCTCCTTGATGGCAATGTTGATCCCTACCTTTTCCCCGCAAGGGGACGGAAACCCCCATTCACTTGCCGGTGGCAAGTGAATTGTTACCTGGTTGATCCCTACCTTTTCCCCGCAAGGGGACGGAAACATAGAAGGCGTAGTTCGGGGCTTCGCTGCTGTGGCAGATCTCTATTGTTGATCCCTACCTTTTCCCCGCAAGGGGACGGAAACTCCGGGTTTGAGCCGCCCGGTTGAGGCGATCTTTGTTGATCCCTACCTTTTCCCCGCAAGGGGACGGAAACGGAATCCTTTGATGGGTTTATATCCTACCTCACCTTCCCCGAACGTTGATCCCTACCTTTTCCCCGCAAGGGGACGGAAACCACCTCACCGGCCCGTTGCTCCTCAAGTTGCCGACGTTGATCCCTACCTTTTCCCCGCAAGGGGACGGAAACTAGGCACCTTGGGCAAAGACAGTCTCAGGGCTTACGGCTTTTTCCGACTTCTAGGCGGGATCCTTATCGAGCAGATGAGGGATCCATCGTGTCGGGTGCAGAATGAAGGGCTCGCCGGGCCAGTTTGGCATAAGTCTTCACCGTCTCGTAGGGCATCTCCAGGTCGGCGGCAATCTGCTGCAAGCTCTCTCCTAGCTCTCGTCGGGCCAAGATTGTTGCCCAAAGTTGGGCCGTCTTTTCGGCGCGGGATCCCCCTTGGCGCTGCCGCTGACTGAGGAAGAGGGCGCTCAGCTCCTCGATGCGCCGGGTCAGTTGCTCTTCCCGGCAAAGGACGGGGGTGGCGGGCAGCTCTTCGGCCAGCCAACCGAGGCGGGTTTGCCCCAGCCCAAAGGGGGTTTTGTGGCCGGTGCCGCAGTAGGGGGCGAAGAGGATCAGGGCCTGGAGCTGCTGCTGCAACAGTTCAGACGCGCGCGAGGAAACCGCCAACTGTACACAGCCAACGAAGCCCGTCACGGATCCCTGGCGACCGGCGGTGGTTTTAACCGATTCCAGCCGGTGCCGCTGGATGACCACTTCCCCATCCACCCAATCCAGAAAAGGTTCTACCTCGATGGGCAGGCCGGAAAAATCGTTCCAACGGCGCAAATAGCTGTGGAACAGGTTGCGAGGCACCGGCAGCGGCAAATGGTGGCCGCGGTGGCGAAAGCTGGTGGGCGAGATGAAAGAGAGGCTCCAGGAGCGATGGACAAGGGGCTGCTCCAGCAGTTGACGGTAGGTGCGCGGGGGGATCGAGATCTTCCATCCCAGGATTTGCAGCGGGGATCCGCGCAACTCCAGCCAGGGGGGCAGCCGTCGGCACCATTCCCGCAGCCACTCCACCACTTGGGGGTTGAGGGCGGTGATCGACCAGCGGAAGGGGATCTGGGGCGGGATCAGCAGTCGCCCACTCTGCTCGCGGAAGGGCCCCATCAGCCGGGAGAGGGTGAAGGGTTTTTCCGATTCTCCGTCGTGCAAATAGGCAGATAGCTGCGGATCCATCTGCTGCACCTCGCCCAAAAACCAGGCGTGCAGCCCTTTAGCGTAGTGGGGATCCAACAGGTAGGGCTGAGGGGCCTGCACTTCCAGGGTGATCCCCACCAGCTCGGATCCCGCTGGCCACTTGCCGCTTTCTGCTCCGGCGATGGGTGGCTCTGAAAAACTCAACTTGGTCAGCATAGGCCCAGCCAATTTTTGCTCATCCCCAGTCAATAGCAGCCCCTATCCAAAATCAACCCAGAGCCACTTTTCCTTTGAGAGGATTTGAGAAGGGATCCCTTCCAATTTGCTTTACCTTTAAATCGCTGGCTGGGCCAACCGAAAAAAGTCTTGAATCTGTTGGCAATGGATCTAAATCGGCCTATACTGTCTCCCAGTCTGGAACTGCAAAATGCAACCATCAGTCACTGCTGTCGCCTCTCTCTGTCGGCTGCGATTCTCTGCCCGCGTGGCTGCTATGGCCGACGCCGTCTTTTTGAAGCGCCTTTGGTTTTTATGAAGGATTTGTGAAGTTCAAGGATCGCCCCAGTCAAAAGTCGGGTTCGGATTTGCCCGCCGGCACAGAAGCTGCGTTCTATTCTTTTTTGCCAGGTGTTGTCCATGACCGCTACCTCCTCTACCTCCCCCGTGCCCATCGCCTTGGCCTGGTGCCTGGCTTGGGGAGAAGGGCGGGATCCCCAATTTCCCTTGCCGATTCTGCAGCAGATGGGCGCAGCCATCCGCACCGACGACGCAGCCGGGATCCCGGAAGCGCTGCAACCTCTTTGGGCGCAGGTGCGCCAATTTCAGGAGAGCGTGGCGGCCACAACCTTTCCCAAAACCTTGGCAGAGCTGCAATCGCGCTATCCAGAGCTGTGGCGGCAGACCACCCGCATCGGCTTGGTTTACGGGGGGGCCACCAAGATCAAGGGCTACGTTTTCGAGTCCGCCAAACTGCCGGAAATCCGCGGCGCCTCGGCCCTGTTGGATCGCATTAACCTGGTGGATCTGCCCGCCTTCTTCGGGGATCCTGAGCAAACCTACTTGGGGTGGGAAGCCTTGGGGAAGGAGTCTCAAGCAGAGCTAAGGGACTACGTGAACCGGCGGATCCGGCCCTGGCTGCAGCAGCACTACCCGGCTTTGGCGCAGGCTCTTATTCCGGAGCTCCTCATCTACTCCACCGGCGGCAACCTCTTGGCCTTCTGTCCGGCGGCCTATGTGGACGACCTCTGCGAGGCCATCGAGCGCCGCTACACCGAAGAAACCCTCACCGCCAACGCCTGTGCCGTGGGATCCGCCTTTCGGCTGCTGGAGCTGCGCTACGGCCTGCTGCGGGATCCCATCGAACGCACCCCCTGGCTGGACTGGTTGGCCCAACACCAGGCCCACCCCCTGGTGAGGGCATACTTTGGAGATGGCAGCGAAGCCAGCTTCCAGACCCGCAAAAGTTTCAACGAGCTGGTGGGCCACCTGGCTGCCCGCTTCCAGCACCGCCGCAACGGCAATCCGGATCCCGGTCGTCCCAGCCGCGCCCATCCTGCCTTTTTTGAAACCCACCCCTACCTGCGCCGCGACAGCACCGACCGCCGCCCGGCCCTGGCCAAAGCCGACCTGCCAGGTCAGCCCTGGCTCTCGGAGGCCACGGCCCGCAAAGCGCTGGTGGGCCGCCAGGCCAAGCGCCTGGAGACGGGCCAGCAGGGGTGGTTCCGCAAATTCCCCAATTGGGATCCCGGCTTTGTGGAAAGCTGGGTAACGCGATTTGCCCGCTTCCTCGACTCTCCCGCCGGCGAGCCCTACCGGGAGCGCTATTTGCAGCCCTACAGGGGATCCGGCCCCGGCGAGGCGCAATCGCTGCGGGAAGTGGCCAACGCCAGCCAGGGCTTTGTGGCCTACCTCTACGCCGACGGCAACAACATGGGCGGCTACGTGCAGCAGATCCAAACCCCAGAGGCCTACCGGCAATTTAGCCACGACGTTTCCGAGGCCACGGAACAAGCCGTTTACCGCGCCCTTGCCCAGCACCTGCAGGCGCACCGGCTGCGGGGCCTGCCGCCGGATCCAGAAACCGGCAGAGACCGCAACGGCGAGTGGATCCACCCCTTCGAGATCCTGACCATCGGCGGGGACGATGTGCTGATGGTGGTGCCGGCCCACAAGGCTCTGGAGATCGCCGCCACCTTTTGTGAGCAATTCGAGCAGATCCTGCTGGCCAAATCGGCCACCTACGCCGCTCGCTCCCTCGGCCAGGTGCCGCACCGCTACCCGGCTGACAGCCCAGACCAGCTCTGTCGGCTCTCCACCTCAGCAGGCGTGCTGTTTGCCTCGGAAGACACCCCCATCTACTATGCCGAAAGGCTGACCGAACAACTGTTGAAATCTGCCAAAAGCCGCGCCAAAAAGCTGAAGCCCCGCGACCAAGACTTCTCGGTGGCCACCATCGACTTTCTCTCTTTGAAATCGGTGACTTTGATCGCCTCCAGCATCCAGGATTTTCGCCAGCAGGCCCTGGAGATCCGCCAGAACGGCCACCTCCTCAAGCTCTACGCCGGCCCCTACACCGTCCCGGAGATCCGCGGGCTGCTGAGAACGGTGCAAGCTTTGCAGGCGGCGGATTTTCCCCGCTCCCAGCTCTACCAAATCCGCGGCTTTTTGGAAAAAGGCAAGCGCACCGCCACCCTCAACTACCTCTACTTCCGCACCCGGCTGGGCCAAAAAGGGCAGCCGCTGATCGAGGCCTTTGAACGCACCTGGTGCAAGGCCAAAACCAACGACGGCCACCTCCCCCCCTGGATGTACGTGGCGGCGGAGGGGGAACCCACCTACGAGACCATCTGGCGAGATCTGGTGGATCTGTACGCTTTTGTGCAAAAACAGCCCCAGGTCGAGGGCCGGCCCGTTCCTGTGGAGGTGAAGTGATGGTTCGGCTGGCAGAGCTGCTCCAAACGAGCACCTCTATCCCTTTGAAGGCCACCCTCGCCTCGGCCCTGGCGGTGGGATCCGGCGGCTCCAGCGGCTCCCTGGCGGACAAGCCCCTGCTCAAGGATGCCTACGGCAGGCTGCTCATCCCCGGCTCCCAGTTGAAGGGAAGGCTGCGCCACGAGTGCGAAAAGCTGGCCCGCGGCCTCGGCTGGGCCATTTGCCGCTCCCCCGACCCCGATCGCATGTGTCCCAAGCGGGAGGGGAGCGACGGCCACTTCGACCGTCCTGAATACCAGGTCGAGGGCTACGCCGGATCCCATTGCCTGGTCTGCCAGATCTTCGGCAATCCGGCCCTGCCTTCCCGCCTCTGGGTAGAGGATCTTGTCTGTGAGGTGCCGCCGACGGCGCTGGAAGCGGCCCTCCGCCCAGGAGTCACCCTCAACCGCCGCCGCCGCACCGCCGAGGATCAGCGGCTCTACCTCATCGAGACCTCGCCGGCAGCCGAGCTGATCTTCTCCGGATCCCTGCAGCTTTTGCCCGACTGCCCTCCCTGGGGCAAGACCCTGCTGCGGGCGGCCCTGCACCACATTGGGGCGCTGGGGGGCAGCAAATCTGCAGGCTTGGGTTGGTTGCACTGGGATCCCCAGTCTCTAGCTGCCCTGCAGCCCAATGATGCAGATTGGGCCTTTTTGGCCGGAGGAGGGAGCTGATGGAGGCCATTGAACTCACGCTCACTGCCGAGTCTCCCCTGGCCATCGGTCGGCAAAAGCCGGGCGGCTCCATCAGCGAGGCCCAGGACTTCATTCCCGGCAGCGTGATCCGGGGGGCCTTGGCCGACCTCCTGCTCCGCCAAAGCCGGCGCCGCCCCGGCGAGGCCCTGACAGGAGATCTGGCTGCCCTGTTCACGGAGACCCGTCCGGCGGTGTTTACCCATGCCTATCCGGGATCCGGCAGCCGGGTTTTGCCGGCCACGGCCTTCAGCTCCAAAAACAACCCCGGCTTCCGCTCAGAGGCGGGCAAAACGGGGGTGTTCGACACACTGCTGGATCGCTTCTGCTCGCAGCGGCTGGGGATCCCCTTTGATCCGGCAGAGCCGGATGGCTCCGGGGGCAGGGTGGAGCCCTTCGGCGGCTTTTACAGCCAGGAGGGGGGATCCCGCTACCGAAGGGTGTCCGTGTCCAAGCGCCTGCTCACGCGGGTGGGGATCAACCGCCGCCGCGCCACCGCCGCCGACCAGATCCTCTACAGCCTGGAGGTGATCAACGAGGGCCGGGCTGGGCGAGATGGGAGCTTGCAGCCTTCCCTCTTCAGCGGCCACATCTACCTGCAGGATCGCGAGCTGGCAGCAGCCCTCGCCGGCTACCTCAACACCCACGCCCGCCGTTTGTCCTTGGGAGGGGGGGTGTCGCGGGGGCTGGGCCGGGTCAGCCTCGCCGCTCGACACCTGAGGGCCCCGAAGCCCTCCCTGGCTGAGCGGGTGGCAGCCTTTAACCAAAAACTGCGGCAGCGCTGGCAACAATGGCAGGTGTTTGGGGATCCCTGGCAGCCCTTGCCGCCGGAGCGGCAGTACTTCTCCATCAGGCTGCAGTCGGGGGCCATCCTCAAGGAGCGCTGGCAGCGCACCACGGTGCTCACGCCGCCGATGCTCCAGGAGGAGGCCAACTGCGAGGACAGATCCCTGGTCTTGGAGCTGGCCTGCAGCAGCTACGCCTATGTTTCCGGCTGGAACGCCGCCTGGGGGCTTTTTAAAGATGTAGAGCTGGTTACAACCCAGGGCAGCGTCTTCCTGCTGAGCACCACGCAAATGGAGCGCTGGATCTCGATTTTGGCGGAGATGGAATACTGGGGCATCGGCGAGCGAACCGCGGAAGGATTTGGCCAAATTGAAGTCTGTAGTCTGTTCCATCATCATTTCTGGGAGAACCCGCTATGACCTTCGCCACCAGCGAGAGCAAACTGGAGCAAAAACAGGAACTTGAGATCCAGCGGCAAATTCGGCTGGCCGAAGATGACCTGGTCGCCAGAATCCAAACTGCCTTGGATAACTTTAAAGATCTGGACAAATTGGAAGAGGCCCAGTATCGCAATTTGTTGCACGTGGCAGCTTCCACCGAAAGCTCAGAGGTGATCAAGAACTTCTTGCGCTACCAGATGGGGCGAGACGAAAAGTGGGGACGGGGCAAAGATTCGTTGGCAGAAGCCATCATCAAAGACATCGACAACTGGATCCATCAAAAGGCCCTCGCCATTGCCAGGGAGGCCGGCGTTGAGAAAACATCCCCCAAAGTCAACGAGATCAAAATCGACTTGATCCGGCGTTACCTAGGCTATGGGGCGCGCTACCTCAAGTACAAGCGAGAAGGGGGAGGATCTTAAGCCATGACCAGTTGTGCCCTTGAGGGTGTCGTCTCAACCTTTCGGCTCGGCCAGTTGAAAATCATCCCCATCCTGTTTGCCGAAGCCGCAGTGGAGGATATCTGTGGAGCGTTAACTTCAGCCTTAACCTGATTTGAGGAAACGATGTTCGACGTTTTCAAAAACCGCTTGGAGATCACCGGCACGCTCACCACCGTGACTGCCCTGCACATCGGGGTGGGCCGCTCCACCGAGCCCATCGGCTCCGATCTGCCGGTTCTCAAAGACGCGCTGGGCCGCCCGCTTATCCCCGGCTCCAGCCTCAAGGGGGCGCTGCGCTCCCGCCTGGAGAGTTTTTTGCGCGGCATCGATCCGGCGCTGGCCAGGGATCCCAGCGAGTTGACCAGTAGCGAGCAAGTCCGGTTGGTCAACCAAATTAAGAACACCTACGGAGACGACGACGCAACCCTGACGCAAAAGCTGATCGAGGCCACCGACTGGGTCTCGCAGGCGTTTGGATCCCCTTGGCTGGCGGGCAAGGTGCAGATCCGCGATTTGCCGGTGGTGCGGGAAGCCTGGTTTGGCCAGTACCAAGAGCGGGATGGTGTGGCCATCGATCGGGATACGGAGACGGCGGCAGAGGGCAAGCTCTACGACTTTCAAGTGGTGCCGGCCAACACCCCCTTTCAGTTCCATGCCGTTGTCGAAAATGCCGAAGCATGGGAGCTGGGCCTGCTGGCCATCGGCTTGCACCAATTGGAAACGGAGCAGATCCCCTTGGGAGGGGGGCGCTCCCGCGGCTTGGGGGTCGTCCGCCTGGAGATCGGGGCGGTCTATTGGTTTGACTCAGAAGGGGATCCGCGGCGGCTGCTGACCTATCTGCAAGAGCTGGTGGCCGGAGAGCGGCACCCCCTCAGCCCGGAAGAGGCTGCTGCCTTGCGCCAAGACTGGGTGGAAGCCCTGGTTGCCAAACTAACCGCTGTCGCTCCCGTCGGCCCCCGCAGCTAGCGCAAGGGCTGGGCGAAAACCCTCTTGTTCCTCTTCAGTGAAGGATCCCAGGCCATGCACAAGCGCTACGTTAACCACTGCACCCTCTGCCTCACCCTCAAGCCGGATGGCCCTGTGCTCATCAAAGCGGGCAAACAAGGGGCGGATCCGACAAAACCCGATATGGAGTTTGTGGAAACCTATCGCGGCGGCGGGCGGACAGTCTATTTTCCCGGCAGCTCCCTCAAAGGGGCCATTCGCGCCCACGCCGAGCGCATTGTCCGAACGGTGGGCGGCGACAGACGGCCTGAGGGGAACAAGTTGCAACTCTGGGCCAGCGATCCCCTCGACCAAAAGGCCAACCAGTGGCTGGAAAAAATTGCAGAGTCCCACCGAGTTTACGCCCTCTCTTCTTTTACGGACCAGATGTTTGGCAACACGGCCATCGCCAGCCGGGTGCGCATCGAGGATGCCTATCCCAAGCCGGGGACACCTCTGCGGCTGGAGGAACGCAACGGGGTGGCCATCGATCGCGTCTTCGGGTCGGTGGCGGTGGGGCCGTTTAGCTACCAAGTCTGTGTCGAGGGATCCTTTCAAACCAAGATTCACCTGAAAAACTTTACCCTGGCGCAACTGGGCCTGCTGGGGCTGGTGCTGCGGGATCTGGACGAAGGATGGTTTGGGATCGGCTTTGCCAAATCCCGCGGCATGGGCCGCGTTCGGGTGGAGTACGAGTGGGCGACGGTGGACTACCCGGGCTGCCTGGTGGAGGAGGGGAGCCAGGAGCTACGGCTGCTGGGATCCCAGCTTGCCTGGCCAAGGGGATCCCTGCTGGGGGCGGGCGAGTTTCTCAGTCCAGAAGAGGCGGGCAAATACGGCTTTGCCAAACCCGATCGCCAGTTAGTGCCGGTGGGGGCGGAGCCGATGCCCTTGGGCTTTGGGGCGCGGCTGACCTGGGAGCAAACGTCTGAGGCCAAGGTGGAGCACCTGCTGGCCGCCGCCGTTAAAAGTTGGGCCCAGCTCTTGCAAACGGAGGCCAAAGCGGTATGAAACCAGCCTACGTAGCCGCCTACAAGGTTCAGGATCTGGCCGCTTGCAACGGCGGGACGGCGTCCTCGCTTTCCGAGATCCTCTCGGCCTGTTTTGCCGCCGCCGAAGAAACCTACACCTTTTTGCGCTGGCCCCACCGCGTCAGCGGCATTCAGGTGGGGATCCCGCCAGATCTGGTCTGTCAAGAGGGACAGGTCTTCTGCCAACAACGGGAGTTGCGCTGGAAAAGCACCCCCCGCGGCTGGGATCTGCTGTATCTGGGGATCCAACCTCCTCCCGACTTCTTTGTGCCGCTGGCCGGGGAGTGGCAGGGGGAGGATCGCGAGGCCGACCTGTACGGATCCCAAAGTCCGGAAACCCGCTTCCCCCAAGGTCTCAGCTATCCGAGGTCTCTCAAGCTGGGCCAGCGCTACTTTCGCGATGGGCGCACCGCCCGCGTTCACTTTGTTGCTCTCATCCCGAGGTCAAGATGACTCCCCAAGGCCCCCGACCCTTGCCCGCCGGCAACTCAGCTCGGGGCAGAGGTGAGCCAGCCGTGGCTCCCAAACCCTACGAGCTGATCCCCTTTCCCCAGCAGCCCCCCAAGCTGGAGCGGCCCGCTGGCCACGCCAAGTTCCATCCCGACAAGTTGCACGGCACCCTCTTTCTCACCCTGACGGTGCAGACCGCTCTCCACATTTCCACCGGCCACCTGGCCTTGGGCAGCGACGTCGGCGTCAACGGGATCCCGGTGCTCAAAACCATGACCACTACCCCCGACGGGCGGCTCAAGATCCAGGGCAGCTCCCTCAAGGGGGCCATCCGGGCCATGTACGAGGCGATCACCAACAGCACCCTTGCAGTGACCACCAGCCGCTACAAAAATCAGATCCCGCCGGAGCGGCACCCCTGCCGCCAGAAGGAGCGGCTGTGTCCTGCCAGCCGCGTTTTTGGCGCCCTCAACTGGCAGGGGCTGGTGGAGTTCAGGGATGCCGTTGCCACTGGCACCGGCTCCGGCGGCGGATCCCTGCCCCCGCTGTACCGTCCCCGCCCCGATCAGCGCAGAGCCTACTTTGAAAACGGCAAGGCGGTTGGGCGCAAGTTTTATTACACGCACCGCAGGGCTTTGCAGGGCCATCAAAGGGGGACACCCACCCAGCAGGCGACGCAAAATACGGTTTTCAAAACCCAGATCCACTTCAAAAACCTCACTCCTGCCGAGCTGGGCACCTTGTTCACGGTGTTGGGTCAGGATCCCGCGCATCCGCTGCTGCTGAAGGTGGGGGGCGGCAAGCCTGTAGGACTGGGATCCCTGCAGGTCAGCCTGGACAAGATCGAGCGGCCCTGCAACTTGAAAGAGCGCTACAGCCGCTACGATCCCCCACAAGCCGATACCCTAGAAGGAGAAGGCCTCAAAGCCTTTGTGCAAAAGCAGATCCAAGCTGCCCAGGGCTACATCCTGCCCGATCAGCTTCGGCAGTTGGCCGCCATCCTGAGCCCCACCCATCTGCGCGAGCCGCCCACCACCGCCTACTGAGGGTGCCTCTATGCTGTCAGCTCCGGTCGATCTCAGCCCCCAATCTTGGGATCTTGCCCACGGCATCGCCATGACTTTGGCGAAGGAAAGGGTAGATGTCAACGAATTGAGCAAGTGCCTCGCCTACCTCCGCTCGGTGGCCCATCTCCCCGACGCGGGATCCCGTTTCTTCCGATTCACCGGCGAGCTGGTGCGAGAAACTGGCCTCCACCGCAGCAACGAAACCCCACGCTACTACCGACTCATCGACCAAACCTGTAAAAGGTACTTGCAACCTCTGCAGGATAGGCCGGCTGAGATGCTGCAGATCCTGGGCTGGGCCGCCCGCCTGGCCCGCTACTACAAAGATGGGGGAGTGCCGATCGGCGAGATCCCGTCCCCTCCCGATCCCAATGGCGGTCGTCCGACCCATTCCCGCGGCGGCGAGGCCAAGCCCCAGCCAGAGGCACTGCGGCCCAAAGAGCAACCTGAACAAAAGCAGGCTCAGCCCCAAGTTGAAAATGCAGCAGCTTCTACCAAGGCCCGCTTCAAAATTGGGCAACACCTCAAGGCCAGCATCACCAATATCAAGGGCAACGAAGTTACCTTCCAAATCGTGGATACGGATATCAGGCTCACCCAAAAAGAGCCGAAACAGGCCGGATCCCTGGCGGTGGGGCAAGAAGTGGAGGTAGAGGTGCTCGACTTAAGGGGAGATGGTAGAGTTCGCAAAGTAAAGCTGCTCTGATCGCGAAAGGGGACGGAGCCCCTAAAAACTTCGAGAAAGTTAGGGGATAACCCATGCAGACCATCCTCATGACCGTGGGCACCTCTTTGCTCACCAACCCGGACAAAGACCTGCAGCCGCAACGCCCTTGGGTCGGCCAAAAAACCATCGGGGATCCGGAACGGGCCTTGGCCTGGATGAAAAAGACAGAACTGGAGCTGATCAGCGCCGAAACCAACACCTACTACCGGCTGGATCCCACTCCCCAGGATGCCTTGATTTTGCTTTACTCCGAAACCTCTGAGGGACTGGAGTGTGCCCAGATTTTGAAGCTCTTTTTTGAAGAAGCGCTGGGCCAACAACAGGTTTCCCTGGTGCCCCTCCCCGGCGTCAACTACGAGCTAGAGGGATCCTCCCTGGAGCGGATGGCCGAGCTGTTGCAACAGTTGGCGGAGAGCGCCAAAGGGATCGTCACCTTCGCCGCCACCGGGGGCTTCAAAGCCCAGGCCATGATCATGGCCGTGGTGGGCAGCCAATTGGGGATCCCGGTCTGCTACATCCACGAGCAATACAAATCTTTGGTGTATTTGCCCTATCTGCAACCGCAAGTCCAGCCGCGGATCCCGCGGGCGGCTCTCCCCGATTCCGGTCGAGATCGCTCCCAGGTCATCCAATTGCGGAGCGACAGCAGCCATCACCGCCCTCACAGTTGGGTCAAGGTGGAAAAGCTCCTGCGCGACCTTCCCTGGGTGGATCTGGTTCGCTACGACTCAAATGCCTACGCTGCCCCCAAAAACGGCGTCAAAGCCGCCAACCGCAAAACCGAAGATGGCCGCCACGTTTTGTGGATCCATCTCCACGAAAGCCAGGACACCCACCTCGCCGTCCGGGTAGAGACCACCGGCTACACTCCCGACCACCTGGAGCAGGCTGCCGCCGAGTTGCGGGAGCGCTTGGGTCGTCTGCTCTGATGAATTCCACTTCCCCCGGTTACAACCCTTACCCAGATCCAGGGTCTGGTTTTGGGCGGCAATTTCCCCTTCTCCTCATTTCATTATTTTGCCGCCGCAGGGCCTGAAACCCGTGTCCAGCAAGGGATCGACCAGGTCAACAGAAAAATCAGGGTTTGGGGGCTATCGCCGACCCTGTCGCTGAATTTTCGCTAAAGAATTCCTCGGCCTGGCCGTGGGGAGAGTGCCAAGCATGTTAGAAGTGAATCAAAATGAGATCACGATAGGAGCCTGGTTTGCCTGTCGTCTGTTGTTGTCATAGTGGCTGAATACCATGCTGGATCCCCTTTTGGAAGAGAAAATCCGTGACCAAATCCGCACCCACAAGGTGCTGATCTACATGAAAGGCACCCCAGAGATGCCCCAGTGTGGGTTTTCCTATGCCGCCGTTCGTGTGCTGGAGAGTCTGGGCTTTCCCTACACGGCGATCAACGTGCTCGAGGATCCCGAAATTCGTCAGGGGATCAAAGAGTTTTCCAACTGGCCTACTATCCCGCAGATCTATATTGACGGCGAGTTTGTGGGCGGCTGCGACATCCTGCAAGAGATGCACGCCCGCAACGAGTTGCGCCCTCTGGTCGAGGCGGCTTTTGCCAAGGCCGGCGCCCAACCTTGAGGGCCGCAGGGGATCCCATGCTCACCTCGGATCGCCTGCGACAGCTCTTGGCTGAGAAGCTGCAAGCCCTCTACGTCCACGTGGAGGACGAGTCGCACCGCCATGCTGGCCATGGGGGACGGCAACAGGGATCCGGGGGGCACTACCGCGTGCAGGTGGTGTCGCCCCTGTTTGCCGGCAAAACTCCTCTGCAACGGCATCGCCTGGTGTACGCCGCCCTGGCCGAACAGATGGGTCAGGGCATTCATGCACTGGCGTTGCAAACTTACAGCCCCGAAGAGGTCTCTGCAGAAAGGATCCCTAAGCAGATCGGCTAGCATAGGGGGCAAGATTGCGGCCCTGTTGGGGCAGAGGAGGGAGCATGGCAACTCTGTTGGCCACCTGGCTGATGTCAGCCTTGAGCGTGATGATTTTGGCTTGGCTTTTGCCCGGGATCCACGTCTCTGGGTTTGGGGGTGCTTTGGTGGCAGCTCTGGCCATTGGCCTGGTCAATGGTTTGGTGAGGCCGTTTCTCCGGTTGATTACCCTGCCGATTACAGTTCTTACCCTGGGTTTGTTTTGGCTAATTTTGAACGGCATTTGCCTGGCCATCGCCGACAAGCTGGCCGGGGATGCCTTCAATATCGATAACTTTGGTTGGGCGTTCCTCGGCGCGATAGTACTTTCCGTCGTCAGTGGCTTGGTTCAGCGTGTTTTTGAGCAAGGTGTGCAGAGCTAACTGTTCCGTAGCCATAGAAGGCCGGAGTCGATACTATTTTCTCAGAAAAATTGAGGCAATGCTTTCTCTTCAGTAACCCCTAAAGATCAACCTAGATTCTTAGTTAACAATTGTCCAGAAAAGTTTTTTGAAGGTTTAGGCACCCAGAGGGTTTGCCAGTCCACAGTTTGCTAATACGAAGGAAATATTGCCAGCAAGCATCTCACAAAAGTTTTTGCGTCAGCTTTATCTGAGGCTATTTGTTAGGAGTGCTGAACAAATGGAATCCTTAATCTGCGATTAGGAGCTGATGGGCATGAAGGCGTTGCTGCTCTATCCCCGCTTTCCCAAGTCTTTCTGGTCTTACAATCGCACCATCGAGATGGTGGGGCTAAAAGCGCTGATGCCGCCGCTGGGCCTGATCACCGTTGCCGCTCTGTTGCCCCAGGATTGGGAGATTCGCTTTGTGGATCGCAATGTCGCCCCCGAGACGGAGGCCGATTGGCAGTGGTGCGACCTGGTGATCCTGTCGGCCATGCTGGTGCAGAAGCAAGACTTTCACGCACTCATTCGCAAAGCGGTGCAGTTGGGCAAAAAAGTAGCTGTGGGCGGCCCCTATCCGACTTCTGTGCCCCAAGATGCCCTGGAATCCGGGGCTCACTATTTGGTTTTGGACGAAGGAGAAGAGACCATACCGGCTTTTGTCAAGGCTCTAGAATCTGGGCAAGAAGCGGGCATTTTTCGAGCCACAGAAAAGCCAGACGTCACCCAAAGCCCCCTGCCGAGATTTGACCTGCTGCGCATGGATCAATACTTCATGATGTCGGTGCAATTCTCGCGGGGTTGCCCCTTTAATTGTGAGTTTTGTGACATCATCTCTCTTTATGGGCGCAAGCCGAGAACCAAGGAGCCAAGCCAAATGCTGGCCGAGCTGCAAGCCCTCTACGACCTGGGCTGGCGAGGCTCGATTTTTGTGGTAGATGACAACTTTATCGGCAATCAGCGCAACGTCAAGCGATTTTTACGCGAGCTGATCCCGTGGAGCAAGGAGCATAACTATCCATTTACCTTTATGACAGAGGCTTCTGTCAACCTAGCTGAAGATGAAGAGTTGATGCAGTTGATGGTAGAAGCGGGGTTCTATGCGGTCTTTCTGGGTATTGAGACCCCAGACCAAGACAGCTTACAGATGACTCAAAAGCTACAGAATACCCGCCACCCCCTGGTAGAGGCTTGTCGCAAGATCAACGATGCCGGGCTGTTGATCTACGCCGGGTTTATTCTGGGCTTTGACGGAGAGCGGCCAGGTGCGGGGGAGCGCATCCAGGCTTTTGTCGAGCAGACCGGTATTCCTCAGCCGATGTTGGGGATTTTACAGGCTCTACCCAACACCCAACTGTGGAATCGCCTCAAAAAAGAGCAGCGGTTGCTGGAGGGGATCGGCGTCACCGAGTTTGGGGATCAAAACACGCTGATGAACTTTATTCCCACCCGTTCTCCATCTGAAATTGCCCGGGAATATCTGGAAAGTTTTTGGAAGTTGTATGAGCCGGCGCGATATCTCTCTCGCTGTTTGCAACAGTGCCTGAGTATCGGCACTAAAGTAGGTCGGCAACAAGCAATGCGGCTGCCCCTTCACAAAGGGATCTATCTGCTTCTACAACTCATCTGGCGGCAAGGGATCCTTCATCCCCAAATTCGCGCCCAATTTTGGCAACAGCTATGGACGATCTGGCGCCAGAAACCGAGCCTGCTGAACCTATATCTGGGCCTCTGTGCTGCGGGGGAGCATTTTTGGGAATATCGAGAACTGGCGCGCGCCCGCCTCAGCCAACAACTGGGATACGATCCTTTGCTGGCCAGCTCATCATAATCTCCGGGCGGGGCCGATGCGGCGACGACAGTTGGCGGTGATGGGGCTGGGATCCCTGTGGGCCCTTTGGGGAGGCTCTCTGCAGGCCCAGACTGCTGGAGATTGGTTGGCCGTGGAGCTGTTCAGCCGCTGGGGCGCGGAGCCTTTGACCCAACTGGAGCTGAGCGGCCCCTTTGTCTTGAATCAGCAGCCCTTTCCGGCAGGGATCTGGAAGCTGCAGGTTCACCGCCAAGAGCTGGTCTTGAGCGGGCCGGGCCAGCCCCGTCGCTACCGCGGATCCCTTTGGCTGCAAGGAGGGGGGTTGCGCCCTGTGGGGGGAGAGGAGCGCCGCTACCGCGGCTTGATCCAGATTCGCCCGAGCGGCCCAGAGCACCTGCACCTGCTGAACTGGGTACAACTGGAAGACTACCTGCTGGCCTTGGTGCCCGGCGAAATGCCTGCCAATTGGCCAGCCGCCGCTTTGCAGGCCCAAGCCATCCTGGCCCGTACCCTGGCCGTTCCCCATCTGCGCCCCGCTCCAAGAAGAGAATGGCCCTCTACCCCGGCAAGGCCATTGCAAGATTCCACCGCCCACCAGTTCTACGGGGGCCTGGCCTATGAGACGGCGGCGACCACGGCTGCGGTGCGGGCAACCCAGGGGCAGATCCTAACCCATGCCGGCCAGCCGGTAGAGGTTCTGTTTCACTCCACCTGTGGCGGCCACACCAGCGCCAACCAAGATATTTTTGCCCCACCCGCCCGTCCCTACCTGCAGGGGGTAAGTTGCGAAGGGTGTCGCGCTTCCCCCTTCTATGGCCCCCACAGTGTCCGGCTCAGCCGACAAGAGTTGGAGCAAGCCCTGGGCAGCGCCGAGTTAGAGATCCTGCAATCGGATCCCTGGGGGCGCCCTCTGCGCATCCGCGTCGGATCTCGGTTATTTACCGGACAGGAGTTTGTGTTGCACCTCGGGCAAACCCTAGGGTGGGGGATCCTGCCCAGCAACCGCTTTACCCTCAAACGCCTCGAGCCAAAGGCCGGCCAGCCGGAATCGTACCTTTTCACCTATCGGGGAGCCGGGCACGGGGTGGGTCTATGTCAGTGGGGAGCCCGCGGCCTGGCCGAACAGGGCTACACAGCGTCGCCCATCCTCAACCACTACTTCCCCGGCACCCAGGTGACACCGTTGAGCTGATGAAACATCTCTCCACAGCGTTATTGCTACGCAACACTGTCGCGAACTCCCCTCTCCCTCTGGGAGAGGGGACGGGGGTGAGGGTGCCTCTGGGAGAGGGGACGGGGGTGAGGGTAGCGGCGCAGATACCGACTCCTTAGATCCACCACAAGCAGGGGATCTGGTGCCATCCCAGCTTGAGAAGCTGTCCTCAGGAAAGAGCTTTGGGAGTGACCTTCAAAATGGTGGAACGGGATCTAGACGGAGCTGAACCATTCGCCTGGGGCTCCTTGGCCATCCCACCGCCGGTGGAAGCTGCTTGTGCTCCGCGCCGCTTCCGCAGGCCAGCCGCCTCGGCCTGCTGGCCTGTAACGCTGGAAGCAGTCTTCGCTTGGGTTTTGCTTGCAGCGGAGTCGGCTTTGCCGGTTGAGCGGCTTTTTTTCTTGCCATCGGCAGCAGAACCTTCTTTTTCGGCCAACACCTGCAGGGCCATTTCCAGGGTGACCGCTTCGGCAGGGAGCTCCTTGGGCAAAGAAGCATTGACCTTGCCGTGTTTGACATACAGCCCGTAGGGGCCGTCGTGCAGATTGACCGGCTCGCCGTCCTCAGGATGGGATCCCAGCTCGCGCAGGGGTTTGGCCGAGCCGCGCCCACGGCCTTTTTTGGGCTGGGCCAGCAGCTCCAGCGCCCGCTCTAGGCTGATGGTCAGCACATCCTCATCGGCGGGCAGCGAGCGGAAATCGCCATCGCAGACCACGTAGGGGCCGAAGCGGCCAATCCCTGCTTGCACCTTTTTCCCCGATTCCGGATGCTCCCCCAACGTGCGGGGCAGGCTGAGCAACCCCAGGGCAATCTCAGGGGTGACCTGCTCCGGCTTTAGCCCTTTGGGCAGGGAGGTGCGCTTGGGCTTCTTGTTCTCCTCCGACACCTCCCCCAATTGCACATAGGGGCCGTAGGGACCCTGGGGAATCACGTAGACCGGCTCTTGGGTTTCCGGGTGGAAGGTGATGGGCTTGGGGCCCTCCTGTTTGCGCTTGATCAGCTCCGCTACATGTTCGGCGCTGAGATCGGCGGGGGGAATCTCCTCCGGCAGGTTGGCGCGCACCTCTCCCGATTCAGTCTCTACTGCTACATAAGGGCCGTAGGGGCCGATGCCGATCTTGACGGGCAGGTTCTCCAGGTGAATGGAGCGGGCCAGGCCAGAGTCGATTTCCAGCTCGCGCGCCTTCACCTGGCCTTCTAGGCCCTGCTCTCCCAGAAAGAAATGGCGCAAATAGGGCAACCAGTCTGCCTGGCCAGAAGCGATGTCATCGAGGGTTTGCTCCATCTCGGCGGTGAAGCGGGTATTCACCAAGTTGGGAAAGTATTTTTCCAGCAGCTCGGTCACTGCAAAAGCGGTGTAGGTGGGCACGAGGGCATTCCCCATCGACCTCACGTAGCCACGGCTCATGATCGTGTTCAAGATGGTGGCGTAGGTGCTGGGACGGCCAATGCCCTCGCTTTCCAACACCTTGACCAGGGAAGCTTCCGTATAGCGGGCGGGGGGCTGGGTCTCGTGGCCGACGGGTTCGAGCTTCCGGCAGCGGAGGGGATCCCCCTGCCGCAAGCGGGGCAGATGCACTTCCCGATCTTCCAGAGCCGCCTCCGGGTCGTCGGATCCCTCCACATAGGCGCGGAAGAAGCCGGGAAAATCGATGCGCTTGCCGCTGGCCCGAAACACCGCATCGTCCACCGCGATGAGCACGATGGTGTGGGTCTGTCGTGCTTCGGCCATTTGGCTGGCGACGGTGCGCTTCCAGATCAGGTCGTAGAGGGCCAGCTCCTGCCCTGTGAGCGGGGTTTGGCTGGGCAGGCGAAACTCCGACCCGGCGGGACGAATGGCCTCGTGGGCTTCTTGCGCCCCTTTGGTTTTGGTGGTGTACTGGCGCGGTTCGGGGCTGAGGTACTCCTTGCCGTACATCGACTCCACGCAGGCGCGGGCGGCGCGGATGGCCTGTTCCGACAGGTGTACCGAGTCGGTGCGCATGTAGGTGATGTAGCCCTCTTCGTAGAGCTTTTGGGCGATGCGCATCGTCTGCTGGGCGGACAGGTGTAGCTTGCGGTTGGCCTCCTGCTGCAGCGTGGAGGTGGTAAAAGGAGGGGCGGGCTTGCGGGTGGAGGGGCGCTCTTCGACCGAGCTGACGACCCAAGCTTTCCCCAGCAGGCGATCCCGTAGGGCCTCGGCCTGGGCTTGATCCAACAGCACCACATCCCGCCCGGCCATGAGCTGCCCGGTGCTGGGATCGAAGTCTTGCCCGCCGGCCAGGCGCTTGCCGGCCAGGCTCACCAGCTCTGCTGGAAAGACGCTCTGCCGCTCCTGCGGGGAAGTGCTCGGTTGCAGCTCCGCCTTCAGATCCCAGTAGGAGGCTTTTTTGAAGGCGCGCCGCTCCCGCTCCCGATCCACCAAGAGCTTGACCGCCACCGACTGCACCCGCCCTGCTGAGAGTTTGGGGGCAATTTTTTTCCACAGCAGCGGCGACAGGGTGTAGCCCACCAGGCGATCCAAGATGCGGCGGGTCTCCTGGGCACGCACCAGTTGCTCGTCCACCTGGCGGCAGTTTTGCAGCGCCTCTTGAATGGCCTCGCGGGTGATCTCGTGAAACACCATGCGGCGGGTGGGCACCTTGGGTTGCAGCACCTGTTGCAAATGCCAGCTAATGCTTTCCCCTTCGCGATCCTCGTCGGTGGCCAGGATCAGCTCGTCGGCTTTCTTGAGGGCTTCCTTCAGTTCCTTGACCACTTTCTTCTTGTCTTTGGGGATCACGTAGAGGGGCTCGAAGTCGGCGTGGACATTGACCCCCAGGCGGCTCCACTCTTCACCCTTCAATTCTTCTGGGATTTCAGATGCCGAATCGGGGAGATCCCGCACATGTCCCATCGAGGCCTGAACTTCGTACCCTGCGGGCAAGAATCCACGGATGGTGCGGGCTTTGGTGGGAGATTCGACAATGACCAGCTTAGGCATGATGATGTTGTTGTTGGCAGCAATTGGCTGAGGTTGCCAGGGCCAGCGTACACCACAAGAGGTGCTTAAAATAGATGGCCTACTTCTCTGGAGCCTAGCAAGTCTATCTGCGCTTGACTAGCGGTCATCGGCGATTGATTCCAGGGATCTGCCCCCACCTGGCTCTTTGTACGACCATGAAACTGCATCATTTTTCCATTCGCACTGCCGATATTTTCCGCTCCATCGCCTTTTACGAGGGGCTGGGCTTGGCTGTGGAAGAACGCTTCACTGCCGGGATCACGTTGGCCTGCTGGATGCGTGGTCCCTGGGGGCGCCTAGAGCTGATGCAGGTGCCCCAGCCCCAGCCGGCTCCCGATCCCTTTGGGGATCCCCACTATGTGGGCTACTACCATCCCTCTTTGGAGATCGGCCCTGAATGGGGATCCCTGGCCGGCTATTTAGAACATCTACAAGCGCAAGTCCCCCTTACCCTGCTGCTCCCGCCCCAGCTCCAGCAGATCGGCCATCAAACTTATGAGGTAGCCTTCATCGCCGATCCCGATGGCCTGCCGATTGAGTTGCTGCGTTTGCAGGGATCCCCGGAATCCCAGCAGTTGGGCAAGGAAGGCTGTTGAATTTGCCGTTGGGTGGGATCCTGCAATTGGGCCTGAAGCTAAGCTGGTAAGGCCTGTGGGGAACTTGAGCAAGGATGGGTTGGCTTGTTTACTGAACTGGCGATGAAAGCTCAGCTTCCGGTTACCGTCTTGACGGGCTTTTTGGGCAGTGGTAAGACCACCCTGCTCAAGCGCATCCTGCAGGAAAAGCATGGGCTGCGCATTGGGGTTATTCTCAACGAGTTTGGCGAAATTTCCATCGATGGCGAGCTGGTCAACCTGCCCGAAGAGGGGCTGATGCAGCTGAGTAATGGTTGCCTCTGTTGCACGGTGCGGGCAGATTTTGAACGGGCAGCCCGAGAGCTGCTGCAGCAGGCCCAGGCGTTGGACTACCTGGTGGTGGAAACCAGCGGGGTGGCGGATCCCAGGCAGGTGACGGAGCTGTTTGTGCAAGAGACTTTTCATGAGGACTTGCGCCTCGATGGCGTGGTGACCCTGGTGGATGGGGCCGAATACTGGCACAACTTCCGGCGCTCGCAAACCGCCGCCCACCAGATCAGCAGTGCTGACATCCTGCTGCTCAACAAGGTGGACTTGATCACCCCTATCGAACAAGAGCAGATCCTTGCCGATCTGCGCCGCTACAACCCCGATGCCCCTTGCCTGCTCACCACCCATGCCCAAGTCCCCCTGACCCGCATTTTGGATGTGCATGCCTTCCGTCCAGAAGGGTGGGATCCCAAACTTCCCGATTTGGAAGCCGAGGCACACCCTAGCCATCACCTCGCAGAAGACGGGATCCAATCGGTGAGCTTTCAACTGCAGCAGCCGCTGGATTTGATGGCTTTTCGCGACTGGCTACAAGACTTGCCGGAGACGATTTTTCGCGCCAAAGGGGTGCTGTGGGTTGTGGACGAGCCGCAGCGGGTTATCTTTCATCAGGTAGGCCAGCGGCAAACCCTCTTCTTGGAACGGGACTGGGATGTGGAAGAGCCTCGCCTGTCCAAAATTGTGTTGATCGGCAAAGGGCTAGAGCGAGAACAGTTGGCTGCCGACCTCAGCCGGGTCGCCGCTGGTTAGGGATCCTCGTCATGGCTATTTTTTCAGTTCGTGGATGGGGTGAATTGGGATGGCTCGCAGCAAGCTTTCGGAGCAAGAACAACAGCAAATTGTCAGCGCCTACCGCGGCTCAGCAGCGACCGCCGTCGAATTGGCCGAGCAATTTCAAGTGAGCGTCACCACCATCACCCGCGTGTTGAAGGAAAATATCGCTGCCGATGAGTACCAGCGGTTGATTCAGCTCAAACGCTCGGCTGCCCGCCGCAAAGACATAGAGGAAAAAGTGGCCGTTGGCCAGATCGCAGCTTTGGAGCAGCAGCTCTTGCCGCTGTCTCCATCTGGGGATCCCCCCGCAGCCGCCACACCCCCCAATGGTGAAGAGCCGAACACAAACGACGCACCCATCGGCGGGATAGAAGAGTCTTTGCCAGAACTGCAGTTGGCGGCTGAGCTTCAGGAAGATCTAGAGGATATCGACGACGAGGAGGAAACCGAAGAAGACAGTGACCTCGAAGACGAGGACGACTCCGACTATTTCCCAGAAGACGAGCCGGAAGCAGACCACCTCACCGATCCCGGCTATCAAGTTCAGGTGTTACCCCTGGAAGAGCTCACCCCGCCGGAAACCTGTTATGTCGTTGTTGACCGCTACCAGGAGCTGACCACTCGCCCCCTCAAGGAATTCTTTGGCCCCGGATCTGTGCCCGTCGAAGGGATCGATAACGCCAATACGCTGCCCATTTTCGACAACCACAAGGTGGCCCGTCGCTTTTCCGAAATGAGCCGCCGCGGCAGCAACACCTACCCCCCCTATCGGGTGATCCAGTTTCCCGGCTACATTCTGGACATTGTGCGCACCCAATTGCAAAAAAAAGGCATCACCCATCTGCTCGTAGATGGGCAGATCTACAGCCTCTAGGTCAGTTGGGCGGCAATCGCTCTCAACAGGTGGGTTTGGTCGATGGGCTTGGTTAGGTAGGCGTCAGAGCCGAGCCGTAGCCCTTGTTCAATGGCTTCTTGGGAGGTTTTGGAGGAGAGAAAGACGAAGGGGATGTGGGCCGTGGACTGATCCCATCGCAAGGCATCTAACACGCCATAGCCGTTCAGCTTGGGCATGACCACATCGCACAACACCAAATCCGGCATAAGCGCGCGCACCATCTGTAGGCCTTCCTCGCCATCGGTGGCCGCCACCGTGTCGTACCCAGCCCGCTGCAACACCTTCTGCAGATAGGTGCGGATAGAGGGTTCGTCTTCAATCACCAAGATGCGTTTGGACATGTGGCTTCGTAGACAAGCAAACGATAGTCTCCCCCAACCTGTCGGGCTGGCTGTCAGCTTCAACCGAGAGCCCAGTTGATGCGGGAACGGACAGAGAAGCTATAAAGGCAGCATAGGAAAACTCTGAGGAAAAAAACTCCGCCAAATGGCTCATTCTGGCACCCCAACCCTCTCCAGAAATCCTGATACGGTGCAGAACCTCCTTCCTCATCCGCAGATTTGCGCTTATGGTCATTATCAAATAGCAATGAAACGTTTCTCTCCGTCTATCCCTAACTCCCCTCTCCCTCTGGGAGAGGGGCAGGGGGTGAGGGCTGGGAGAGGGGCAGGGGGTGAGGGCTGGGAGAGGGGCAGGGGGTGAGGGGCCTATTCCGAGGTCAGTTGTCGCTCCATC
>NZ_JANSJJ010000002.1:0-1758 GCF_047502715.1 Synechococcus sp. H55.10 | reverse complement strand
CTTGTGGATGGTCGAGGTAGTAGCGAACCTTTTCCAAAAGTTCGCCTTCGGAGTCGTAGGTGTCGCAGTAGGTTCCCGGCACCAGCAGCTCGTCGAAGCCCGAGGCAAAAGAAAGACTGTCCGTCAACAAAAAGCCACCTGCTGAGATCACTTCCAGGTTGCGAAGATTGAGATCTGCGTTTGCACTGCAGTTGAAGGAAATCAAAGAAGTAGCAAACAGACGAGCTGCTTCCTCTCGATTAGCAGTTTGGGCAAGAAAGGGTAAATTCGCTTTTCTCAAAAGTTGAGCCAGTCGACAGCGTCTAGGATGAAGGGTAGTTTTGAAAAAAAGGGATCTCGATGGCATGCTAATGGAGTTCAACTGTCCTACGAACACAACTCTGCTTTCTCTCGTTGCCGACCAATCGTGAGTGACAGTGCGCATCGAGATCAAGGGCAGCCACGCTAAATCTCTGGCTCCCGCTGCAGAAAACCAGTGGAGGTGCTGGCGAGTGTAGGCAGTAGCTACATAATCAAAGCCTTCAGTAGCCCAGTAGGTCAAAAGGTAAGTGACAGGGAACTCATGATGATGGGTGTCTCCAGCCAGCAGGACAGTTGGGCAGCCGAACTTCTTGGTGTTGAAAGGGTTGCTATGCTCGATGCTAGCAGTCCAAACTATGACTAGATCAAACTCTTTATCTTCGATTTGATCTGTTCGCTGTACGAACTCGTAGAGGTCATAATCTCTCTGAGGGCACTCAATCAAGCCTTTAGGAATGCTACAAAAATTGAAGCCCCACCCTTTCGCTCTTCCTTCTGGACACAAGGTCACTTGTCGATTTGAGAAAACAGGAGGCGGAATGTAATCTGCCCCAGTTGGCCAGCTTAGGAGAATATAGGGCTCTAGGGATTCAGTCTTGCTATGCTCCATGGCTCGTTCTTCCACTTTGGTCAGCTCCTTTTCTGAGCGCAGCCCTACTCAGATAACAGAGACAGCCATAGCTGCCTTGAAAAATCTCCCCCTGCCAGATCATGTGAGAAGGATCCAGCATCTGGTCAATCTGCTTGCGGTCTTGCTCCGAGCCAAACTCCACATAGATAACCTTGATGCCCTTGAGCCATGGCTCCAAACTGGTCAACACCTCTACCCCTTGTCCACCTATAGCCACCCTGAGCACATCGATGCGCTCCAGACCTAGCTCCTGCAAGGCTGTCCTAGCTTCTCGAAAAGCCAGCACCTGCTCCACTCCCCACTCTGTTTGAGAGTCTTCTGGCCAGAGACGACGAGTCCTGAGGCTATTCTGCCCTGCTAGGCCCACTGGATGCACATGGCAGTTGCCCAAAATAAGAGTATTCTGTTGCAGCAGTTGCAAGGCCAGGGGATCCGCCTCAAAGCAATGAATAACTGCATCCGGGCAAAATCCGCGAAAGCAGAGGCTAGCAAGCCCAACATCAGCTCCAATGTCAACAATAGTCTTTATGCCGGAAACAGATGAGGGGAAGTCAAAATAGGCCGCTCTATAAAAAACTGTATCTTCGTAGATCTTCGCGTAAAACTTAAGCCCGTTTACAGTCAAACTAGGCATTGGAGACGTCATCAATTTAGCTGCATTAGTTAAAGAGAAGTTGGCAGTCTTCTCCTAAGATAAAACCAAAGTTAGCTCTCAAGGGTTGCCCCAGCCTCTGTAAGTCCCTGACTGTACACACAGCCACATCAAACACTGGCCAGCTTGCTGGCTCTCCTGTTAGCTCATGCACCCGCTCAGCCACGCCCCTCTG
>NZ_JANSJJ010000001.1:3967-24019 GCF_047502715.1 Synechococcus sp. H55.10 | reverse complement strand
ATCCTGGGGCGTGGAATCAAATCCGCGTCCCAAATCGTTCCGTTTCCAATTTCTAGGGATCCCCCCGAAGGGGGAACTCCTCAAGTAGCCCGTCCACGACGACGGCGCGGCCACTGTTTCCAATTTCTAGGGATCCCCCCGAAGGGGGAACACGGGGTCAGCTTGTTAACACCCGGTCCTTCCCCGTGAGGTTTCCAATTTCTAGGGATCCCCCCGAAGGGGGAACGGGCCAGTAGCCGCGCCTGCTTCGGGTACCGCAACAAGTTTCCAATTTCTAGGGATCCCCCCGAAGGGGGAACCGGAAACCCAACGAAACCAAATCCGAGCGGCGAAAGCGTTTCCAATTTCTAGGGATCCCCCCGAAGGGGGAACATCAATCGGTGCGTGGCCGGCTCTTGAATTAAAGTGTGTTTCCAATTTCTAGGGATCCCCCCGAAGGGGGAACTTTTGAAGAGGGTAGGTCTGTCGTTCCCTGCCCTTACCGTTTCCAATTTCTAGGGATCCCCCCGAAGGGGGAACATAGACAGGTTCTGGAAATATTACGAAAGCCTCTCAGATGTTTCCAATTTCTAGGGATCCCCCCGAAGGGGGAACAGAACTCCACAGCCAGAAGGTAATGTTGGCCGCCATCCTGTTTCCAATTTCTAGGGATCCCCCCGAAGGGGGAACCCTGACGGGGCAATTCCCGCGTCTGCAGACTTTAGTGTTTCCAATTTCTAGGGATCCCCCCGAAAGGGGAACCTGGCCTCAGAACCGTGACCCGGCACAAACCATCGCGTTTCCAATTTCTAGGGATCCCCCCGAAAGGGGAACGCCCCGTTATCGATTTGCAGACCGTCCGGGACGCCGCGCGTTTCCAATTTCCAGGGATCCCCCCGAAAGGGGAACACCCCCTTTTGTTCTAGAAAGGAGATACATATGGAGTTTCCAATTTCTAGGGATCCCCCCGAAAGGGGAACAAGATAGAGAAGCTGGAGAAGCCGGAGATAGTCGCGGTTGAGAGTTTCCAATTTCTAGGGATCCCCCCGAAAGGGGAACATTGAAATATCACAACAACGTCTCCCCGCTCTCCAAGGTGGTTTCCAATTTCTAGGGATCCCCCCGAAAGGGGAACCTGCAAGCACAGGCAGAGGGAGGGATTAGCAGCGATTTGTTTCCAATTTCTAGGGATCCCCCCGAAAGGGGAACAAAGGGGAACGCCATTGAGCTTTTCTTTGATGACCAGCCCTTCTTGTTTCCAATTTCTAGGGATCCCCCCGAAAGGGGAACACAAGGGATGGAAAAAGAACGGCTGGCCGACGACGTATGTTTCCAATTTCTAGGGATCCCCCCGAAAGGGGAACGCCCCTGAGGCGCGCCGGCTCGACCTGCGCGGCCAGTTTCCAATTTCTAGGGATCCCCCCGAAAGGGGAACATGGGGCTGGACAGCCCTGCAGCTGGCCCCACTGCTGTTTCCAATTTCTAGGGATCCCCCCGAAAGGGGAACCGCCTCTGCGGCAAAGCCTTTGATTAAAGAGCTAATGTTTCCAATTTCTAGGGATCCCCCCGAAAGGGGAACCAAGCTGGTCAACACTGGCTTGGCGCCGAACGACTTTTTGGGCGGTTTCCAATTTCTAGGGATCCCCCCGAAAGGGGAACGATGAATCAAAAGAAGTTCTGTTTCACCTTCAAGGTGAAGGTTTCCAATTTCTAGGGATCCCCCTGAAAGGGGAACCTTCCCACAGCTCGGGGAAGAGGGGCTTGCCATCGGCGTTTCCAATTTCTAGGGATCCCCCCGAAGGGGGAACTAGAGTTAGGAGGCGGGCAGGCGCGCGGGCGCGCGGGTTTCCAATTTCTAGGGATCCCCCCGAAGGGGGAACCTACAGGCTGCCTTTGCCAATTCGGTGGCCTATTTGGTGGTTTCCAATTTCTAGGGATCCCCCCGAAGGGGGAACGCCAGGAGGCAAAACGATGGATAGTTCCTTCCTCAGCTTGTTTCCAATTTCTAGGGATCCCCCCGAAGGGGGAACTATTGCAGCTTGCCATAGAGCGCTATCCAAGCTTTGGTTTCCAATTTCTAGGGATCCCCCCGAAGGGGGAACTCTACCCTTATTAAACCCAAGTGGGGCAAGGAATGCAAGACCCATTTGCGAGGGGGTCGGTCGAAGACGGCGAAAAAGGGCCTAGAAGAGGGGGGGCAAGAGGCCTGAAAGCCTTGTGGGGCAAGGCATCGAGCGGGTCAACGAAAGAATCGGCCTTTGCGGGATTTGGCGAGGCGCTCGCAGAGCTGCTGATACCGTTTTTGTGTGCTTTCGAGAACATCAAGTACTTAGGTAGGGGGAAAGTTGCCTGAGCTACACGATGACCGAGCCAGGGGGTGCAGTTAAAGGGGGTTCACCCCAGATTTCCACTTGATCGAGGGCGTGGCTGGTGAGGGGATAGAAGCGGACGCTGTCTTCGTTGGGCTTGATCCTTTTCCGGAGCCGTAGCTTGAGCTCCTCGAACTTGTCCTTGTTGAGGACGCACTCGAAGACACTGTACTGCACCCGCTTGCCGTAGCCTTCTAGCAAGTCGGCAATTTTCTTGCGGCGCTTGTCACAGGGGGTATCGTAGGTAACAACATAAAGAAACATCAGCGAATCCGGTAAGGCTGATACAAGTCTTGAGGATTATAGACGGACTGCTTAAACTTCTTAACCTGCTGTGTTAGCAAATCCCAGCGGGGCTGATCCCCAGCAGGAGTTGTAATGGATCCCTCCATTCTCTGGAGAAAAGCTTTGAGGTACTTCTTTCTGCCAGCATCGTTGAGAAAACAGCCCCCATCTCGATACTCGAAGTCTTCTTGGATATCCATAACACTGCTGTTGACAAGCCACAGTACCAGGGAGTCCACAATAGGCGCTCGGAACTCTTCCAGCAAATCGGAAACCAGAGCAGCGTGGCGTTCACTGCTGGCATGTAGGCAACCTTGATAGGGATCCAAATCTTGCAGCTCAATCAAGGTTAATAGGTGGTTCCAGAGCACCATATAGCCAAAGCTAAGCATGGCATTGACTGGATTGGTGGGTGGTTGTCGGGTGCGCTTGAGCAAAACAAATCCTTTTTGTTGCAAGCAATTGCCCAATTCTGGGAAATACAGGGCTGCGCCGATCCCTTCAATGCCGCGCAATTGATCTAGAGACTTAGCCTGCAGAACTTGCTCGGCCAGATGTTCCAGGCTGCGCAGGGTTAGATCCCCAGTTTCGCTGGGGCGCTGCCTAAGTTGCCGCATCAACAACACGCGCCCATTGAGGAGCTTAGCTCGCACTATCTGGGCTGCTGTTTTCAATCGCCATGCTTCAGGGAGTGCTTGTTGCCAATGGGCCAAGCGGCGGTAGCCCCTTTCAATGGGAATGAGGCGACCGTAGCAATAGCCGAGTCGGGAGAGGTAGGCAATGGGGATATTGCGCTTCAAGCACTCTCTTACAACATCGGTAGTCACCTGCGAGCGGCCGAAGATTAAAATTTGCTCTAGCAAGGGCAGAGGCACCTCCTGCAAGAGCAAATCGCCCAAATGAACCAGAACAAACTCTTGCCTGAGGCTTAGCCTGCACCCTTGCTGGGAAACATACAAGGTTCGCATTATCGATCATCTCGACGCAGACTCTCTGAGCCTCGCCTTGGCTCTATGGAAGTGCTGGTCTTGGATTGGCGCTCTTCTGGCAAAACATCTACATTAATTTCAGGACTTGACAAAAGATCCATGACTATCTCCGTTAAGCTTCCAGAAAAGAAGCTGGCAATTGTAACCAGAATAGTGTTGGTAATCACGGCTGCTAGGCCCAAGGGAGCAATGAGCAAAATGGCCAGTGTAATCAGGCCATTGATTGTAGCTGTAACAAGGTTTCTGAGAACTTTGGCTTTGATCTTCTTTCTAGGCATGGTTTTCCCGAAAACTCTCCAAGATTTTTCTATCTCAAGGGCCAGATTACTCCAAAGCCATCGGCACTTCCCTTGAGCTCGTCGAGATACATTTTCCTAGAATCCGCCGTTGCTCCAAAAACGGTAACCACTTGGTAATCACCCAAATCGGCAATCCAAACCGGAGAGGGTACCTGTACACCCCCACACAAGAATTTGTCGTACCGGCCTTCGCCCTGCCGGCCAAGACGATGCAAAGTTGCCAGGGCATAGGGTTTATTAAACTCTTCCTCGCCGCTGCAGACCACAATCTGGCAGTTGGCATCCACTGCTTGCGGCCATTTATCCCTGTCAACTTGGCCAACACTTCTTGGGCTATTGGGGTTAATAGCCTGCTTGGTTAGAGTCTTGAGAGCGGCAAAAAAGTTTTCCAGACGCTTTTGGAAAAGCTTCTGAAACTCAGCCACCGATTCCGGCAGCTCCCAAAAGGCATCCTCTGACCTGGGAATTAGGGTAGAGCCGCGCCACCAGGGAGCCCGCTCGCGGTTTTGGCGGGAGTAGCAGGGTCTTCTGGCCCCTTGGCCCACACCTCCCAGATGGAACATCATCCAGGTGAGGTTGGCAAAGAGCTTTTTCGCCGCCTCTTGATCTTCCTGCGAAGCATAATTTTGGCACTCGCCCGAAAGACTCAAGACGAGGATCCCTTCTTGTCGTCCGGCAGGTTTATTTCTTCCTTGCTGATTGGGCTCCGGCTGAGAGACTTTGCCATCTAGGAGATCTACATGGATCCAGCCGTGTTTTTGCTTAGGGGTGATGGCGCCAAAAAGTTGCCCTTCCCACTCCTGCACCTGATCGACCGGCAAAACTCCCAGGGCAAAGGTGCGGAACCAATAGCGCAGCATATTCTTAAAGGC
This sequence comes from Synechococcus sp. H55.10, assembly GCF_047502715.1. Classification (NCBI taxonomy): domain Bacteria; kingdom Bacillati; phylum Cyanobacteriota; class Cyanophyceae; order Synechococcales; family Synechococcaceae; genus Synechococcus; species Synechococcus sp. H55.10. The sequence goes on along the minus strand of NZ_JANSJJ010000001.1, from coordinate 19,226 downwards.
CACGGGCCGCACTTCGGCGATGGATCGGTTGTCGTAGCGATTCTTGTCGGGTCTCCAGTTGACTACCTGGCGCCCGTGAATGAGTTGGCCTTCTAGCTCAAAGGGCAGCCGCAAGAATTCTCCCCGGTACTTGTTGAGGGATCTTCCTGAGGAAACCAGCCGGCCGTAGCCAGTATTTACTTGGGATCCCACCCCTTCCTCCAAACCCCGGAGGAGCCATTGCTTAACTTGATCCAGCATCTCATCGGTGCAGCCGCTGCCTTTGCGTAGGCCAATCAAAAAAGTGGCTTGCTTGAGAGAGAAGAACAAGTTGGGGTTGGGCGAGTATTCAAGATTTTTTCCATTCCATTTCCAGACGTTATTAGCAATATCTACAGCCAGCCCCCCCGTTTTGGAGTTATCGGGATCCTCCCGCCTTTGGGGGCGAGTGGGTACCGGATAGGCATCCAAAAAGACAACCTTGCCGGCGCTATCTTTTTCCTCAGCTTGTAGGTGGCCAAACCAAGGAGCTACAGCTTGGTCTGCTTGATCCCAAGATAGGTTGCGCTCCTGCATCAGCTCCCGAATGGCCTGGGAGCGGGCTACACCGCGCAGGGTGGAGCCAGGAATGTAAGGGATCCCTAAGTGATCGAAAGCGGGGAGCAACATGCTCTCTGGGCCCTTGGCCCCACCGACTCGAATTCGCCAGGGACAGGTAACCTGAAGGGTGTCGCTGGCAAGGCGTTGGGTGCGCTCGTTCAAAACTTTCAAGCGGGCTCCAAGGTTAATCGTTGTTTCCACTTGGTGCGCCAGCTCCGCTTTGGTGCCGTCTTTAAAAGCATCGAGCCGCGCTCGCATCCAACGCAGATATTCAATAAAACCGGCGGTGGGATCCGGCCTGGGCGTGGGATCCAAGGGGTGACCCAGCCAAGGCGAGGGCTGAGGATTGTTGCCTCCTCCGCCACCGCCTCCACCGCGCGGCTGGTTTCCCCCTCCATTGCCTCCTCTAGGAGAATTGGGGCCTCGATTTTCCTGAGGCGGCCGGCGGCTGGGATCCCCTGGCCTGGGGGGACGAGCAAGCGGCTGACGAGTAGGGCGATGACCGGTCATGGGATCTTCTCCAAAAGCGGGAAACAGGGTTAGGAATTGCCAAGGGTTTGGCGAAATTCACGCAACATGGTGCTGGTACCAATTTCTAGGGCGCGTCGAATGAGTTGAGGTACAAGATTGGGGATGTCGAAGTCTGGAAAAAGCCGGCTGCGGCTTGATTCTACGTAGTCTTCTCCCTGCAGAATAAAGATCCGCAAACTTCGCTCACCCAAGATCCAAACTTCCGGCACGCCGATGGCTCCATAGGCCTCGATAAAAGTTCGGGAAGTAACGTCGGACTCGATGGCCAGATCAGGTGGGGGCAACTGATCGACATCGATCCTGCCCTCGCAACCTCGCACCAACTCCAGGTGATTGACATAGAAGCAGGTGTCGGGCTCCACTCCAGCCCTGCCTGACTTTTTAAGGGTTGTTGAGCCAAAGTCTTCCCAATCCCTACCCTGAGAATCGAGAATGGCTGAGACAATATACCCGGCAATGCGATGAAGGCGCTCGTGTTTGGATAAGGGAGACATGATCTCAAAAGTGCCATCGTAGTAGGCAATGCGAGTGTGGCGATCTTCGCCCAGCTCCTCCAGAATGCTCTCGCAGTCTTGCCAGGTAAGAGAATGAATAACCACTCGGCTGCCTTCTTGCAGGGAAATCGCTTGCAGGGGGATCGCGACGCCCATTACTCCCCTCCTTTAATGTCGTGGTAGATGGCCATGGCCCAAAAGCCAAACTCCTGAGCCAAAGCCAGCCCTAACCCTGTTAAACCTAGATACTCTTCGACTCCCAGTCCCATAAGACGATCCAGACCATTGGAGTTAGCAATTCCCTTCTGACCAGAAATCTCTTCCAGGCAATTAAAGAACTCCTTGACCACTTGCTTTTTGCCGTCTTGGCCGAGGGCATCTTCTTCTGCCTTAAGGCGCAGCATGCCCCAGGTGGAAAGGTAGGTGTAGAGTTCCACAGCCTGGTTTTTCTGCTCTTTAAGCTTTTCTTGGTCTCTGGTTTGAGCCCTTAACTGGCGAAGAGATTCGTAAACAGGCTTGGCCAACGTGCGGGGATCAAAAGTTTCCATAAAACCTCCTCAACTAGTTCCAAGACAACTCGACAAAGCCCCGACCTAGGCTCTCCTGACCGCCAATTTGCAGAAGCTGGTTATCCTGCAGAAGCTTCCGGAATTGCTCTACTGCTTTTTGGGAACTGCCATTGGCTTGGGCTGTTACCCCCCAGGTAAAGTACATCAAGCTATCGGGGGGAATGGCCTCTTCGTAGCGAAAGCCGCCTTCTACAACTTTGTGCTCGCTGAGCTTAACTTTTACCTGCCGCCACAGGCTCATTTGAATAAGGGTGGCACAGTGCTGATCCGGCAAGACGATGACGCGGGTGATGCTGGAAGACTTGACAAAGTCTTGCCAGTTGGCCCACTTTTTCAGGCCATTTTTCAGGATGGCATCCTTGAGGTAGAGGGGCCGGTTTGTCTCCAAGTTGGTGCTATAGGGATCCGGCACCTGCAACTGCTGGCCACTTAGCCGCAGCCAGCGCTTGAGCAAGAGGGGGCAGCTCATCCAGACTACGCCGTGGCTGAGGGAAGCCACCGGCACCCACAACAGGGATCCATCCCCAATCCAAATGGAGCCTTGGGTAAGCTGATCCCCCTCCCCAATTTCGTTGCCAAAGAGCTCAAACTTTAACTCTTTCTCAGCCACACTGGCCCGCAATTTGCCGCGGATGGTGCTGGAAGGAATGTAGGGCAAGTTGGTGTGGGCTTCGCGGGCAATGCCCAAGAGGTTGCCTTCTTGGGTGGTGCCGCCGGTGTGCAGGGGGGTTAACAGGGTGAGATAGACCAGGTGAAAAGTCATCGAAAAAACACTCCTTATCGACAAAGAACAGGGCTGCAAAAGCATCAGTTGATCCAGGGCAGCCAGAGCAACTCGCTGTAGCCCAACAGCCGCCAGCGGTGGAAGACGTTGAGCCGGCCATCTTCCAGCTCCGGCTCGTCCTGGCCAAGGGGAGCCGGCTGCTCCAGGTAGTAGACGCTGCCGGGCGGGGCGGCAAACACTTGCGGAGCGGGTAAGCTGGTCTTGCGCGGCTCTGTTAGGGAATCCACCTGCAGGCGGCCGCTGATGGGAACCGGCTTGCCGGTGGCCACGCTTACCAGAGGGCCGGTGAGGGAGTGGGCAGGGTGGGGGGTGGCCAAGCGCCATTCCCAGGGCCAGGCGCGGCAGAGGGAGCGCCCATCCACCTTCTTGATGAACACTCCAGGCGTAACCAGGTAGGCCAAGGCCCGCCGGGTTTGCCGGAAGGTCTCTTGGGAGAGCTCCTGCAGCGCTTGCCACTGCTTGCCCAGCTTTGGGCAAGGGCCCAGGAGAGCGCTGTGGCCTTCTCCCCCCAGCCGCACCACCTCTTCTTGCTCCAGGGGCAAGGGATCCCAGGTTTCGCGCTCGGGATCCCAGCACTCGATGGAGAAAGCCAGGCTCCAGCCGGGCTGCAAGCGGATGCAGGTTTCCACAAAGTAGCCATCGGCTTCTCGCACCTGACGTTTGCCCGCCTGCAGGGTGTTGTGGGGCCGCACCTCTGCCACCCAGGGGGGCGGAACGGCTTGAGCCAGATCCCAGCCCTTGCCCTGCAGCGCTTTTTGCACCGCCTGAAAGGGCAGGTAGCCGGCGGCCTTTTGCTTGGGGCTTGGCCGTTCCTCCTCCGGAGCTGCTGCTACCAAAGGGGCGGGCCGAGTGGGATCCCAACGGTAGCCGCTGTAGGAATGCTCCTCTTCCAGCCAGGGGATGGGCACCAGCGGGGATCCCTGGTCAAGGTGCAGGGGGCTGGGGAAGTAAAGCTGCTCATCCCAGCAGAGGAAGGGGCCGCGCAGGCGCAGGGTTGTCGGCTGGCCCAGGTGGGCCAGGATGGCTCCGGCCAGGGTGTGGCCGCTGGGCGGAAAGCCGCTGGTGGCCCAGGCCCGCTCCCCCGGCGCAAAGGGCCTGGCATCGCGAAACATCCACACATCCAAAGGCGATAGCGTGAACCAACTCATCGACCGTTCCTCCCCAATTTCACGGTGCGGTTGCGCAGCACAAAGGCCGCTAGCTTAAACCAGTTTTTGATGGCCAGATCCCAGGCTGCCGGCTGGGCGGGCAGGCTGTGCTGCCAAAAGTGCTGGATAAACTCGATTAGCTTGGCTTGGAAGCGATCCCTCTGCTCGCTTTCGCCGCCAAAGAGATCCCGGCGGCTACAGAACAAGCGGGCCCAATCGGGCACAGCTTCCACGCTGGGGGCGGGGTGCTGCTCCCAGAGCTGGGCAGCCTGCTCAAACAGCGAGCTTTGATCCTGCTGTTGGCCCAGCAACTTCCAGTCAAAATCCAGCAGGTCTTTCCACTTGTCGAAGGTGTCGAACTTGCTGGTGCCCACCAGTTGGTTGCCGTTGGCAAACAGTACCCGCACCTGGACGCTGTCCTTGGGGCTGCCATGAGCATAGGCCTGCCCTTTGGCGCCTTTTTCTGCCTCCCAGAGATTTTCCAGGGCAATGGCCAAGGGCACCGAGTGGTGGGCAATCACCACACCAAAGCTAATGCTGGCCAGGGATCCCAGGGTAAAAAGAGGGCGGCGGCTGAGGCCAGGCGGCAACTGCGCCTTTTGCCACTGCCAGTAGTCCCCTTCGTTGGCGAACTCCCGCCAGTCGTCTTCGCCGCCGCGGAAACACTGGCGGATGTCCCAGAGCCAGCCATCCCACTCCCAGAGGTTGGTATAGGCCAAAACGTCGTCTCCCCCAGCGTAGATGAGCCTGCCGGCGTAGCGCTGCTCGGTGAGGTAGGGCACCAACTGGCCGGAAAAATCCAACAGGGCGCGGCTGAGGGCACTGTGGGTGGCCGGGCCCATGCGCTTGCGGCTGTTTTTGACAAATTCGCCGAAGGCGTCCTTGACCTGGTCGAGCTCCTCGGAGTTGATGACCTGGCCAATGGTGTCCTTCTGTTTATCGGCTAGGCGCTGCAGCGGCTGGGGCAGGTAGTCGTAGTAGGGTCGCATCTTCTCCCCCCTCAGCCACTGGCCCATGTCGTCGCCGTCGCCGGCGGCCAGCACGTACCAACTGGCGGGGTTGATGCTGGGGTAGTAGCGGCTGAGGGTGGCTTCTATCTCCTGGCGGCAGCGCTTCTGGGTTGCTGCGTCTGCTTCCAGGTCTTCCACCAGCCAGCCGGCGTTGAGCAGCCGCGGGTGGTAGCGTAGGTTCTGCTGGTCGGCCCACGGGATCCCCCACTTGCCGCGCATCTCCCGCAGCACTTCCCGAATGCCGGGGTGGATGGCCTCAACGGCCCGGCAGGCTTGCTCCAAGTGCTCCTGCTCCCGTCGCCCGTGGGTTTTCAGGTAGCCGGCCACACCGGCGGTGAGATCGGGGTAGGAAGCGGCAATCTTGTCTTCATCGAGGTTGGGAAAGAGCTCCGGCAACACCTTGTCCAGGGCCCGCTTGACCGTTTCGGTGGCGTTGAGCTGCTCGCGGCCATCGAAAAGCCCCGCCTGCCGCTGCCAAAGCCGCCGGCTCTCCCCTTCGCCAATCCAGCGATCCCTCGGGGAAGGGTGAACCACCGGCCCCAGGCCGGAGACGGTGCTGCGCGGTCCAAAGGCCACCGGCAGTTGCCAATCGCGGGCCTGTTTGCAGGCAGCCTGCAGCCGGCGCGTCGCCTCCACCGCCGCCGCCCACCAGGAGCCGACGTTCAGCCCCGGCTTGTACTGGCGGCGCTGCTGCTTTTGGGGATCCCAGAAGCTGATCCGCAGGAACTTCAGCTCCGCGTCGGCAAAAAGCTGCCGCTCTCCTGTTAGGTGGTAGGTGCGGTTTTGGGCACTGACCCAGGGATCCCGTTCGACCGGCTCCTGGGACTTGAGGATGGCGGTGTCTTTGAGCCTTTGCTGGGGGGATCCCAGGGGTGCTGCTGCCCAGTAGAGCTGCCACTGGTGCTCCAGCCATCCCTTCCAGGTGGGATCCTCCGGGCGCAACTGCACCAGCCAGCGGCGCTCTAGTTGCAGGTGCTCCAGCGCTCTTTCGGCCAGGTGGCGCCATTCTTCTTTGAGGGTCTGCTGGGCCAACTGCATGGCCGCCTCCACCCGCTCTTCCGGCAACAGCAAGAGGATCACGTTGGGGAAGCCGGCGGTGAGCAGGGCGTGGGCAGAAGGCTGCGGGATCCACTCGGCAAATTTGGGGTACTTCTCCAGCAGCCAGGCATCGATCAACGGCTGGCCGTAGAGGCTGGGGTAGAGCAGGCAGTCGGGGCCGTATTTCTCCGCTAGGCGCCAGCAAAGCCGCGCCGAGAGGTAGTGCAACAGCCAGGATCCGGCCCAGAAATCCCGCATCTTGCGGCTGGCTTTAATCAGCTCCTGGATGGGGTTGAAGGTGAAGCTGGCCAAAAAGGGCCGCGTGAACTTGGGCTCGTCGTAGCCGGCCAAACAGCCCGCCAGGGCCGCCACGACACTGGTGTGGCTCCACAGGGATCCATCCGGCAGTCGCGTTTCCGCCGGCAAAAGCAGGAGGTTCTCATCGCCCAACTCCCGAACCAGCGCCTGGGGAAAACAGCGCCAGAACCACCAGAACACCTTCTGGATATCCTCCTCTTCTTGCCGGATCCAATCGGGAATCACCTTTTTCTCTAGCTGCATCAGGTGCTCGGCGCGGGAGCCGGCCTGCTGCAGGGCCCGGTGTTCCTCTTCGGGCAGTTGCCAAAAGCGCTTGCGCCCCGAAAGCAGATGGCTCATCTCTAGGCCCGGCCCCAGGCTGTGGCCGCGATCGGCTACCTGGTAGTCGATGGCAACCGGCAGGTGGCCAATGGCAGCCCGATCGCTGGCGGCGGCAACCAGATCCGCATCGCCAACGCTTGCTAGGAGGGATCCCTCTGCCTTGGGCGAGATCCACCCTTGCATCGCCGCTAAGTTTGGCCACAGCCCTTCCTTAGCGCGGCCAGAGGCGTCGTGGAGGGCCTTGAGGGCAGGGTCGTGCAGCAAACCCCAGAGCTTCGCTTGCCAGTAGTGATGAGACATGGTGTTTTCGCAGGAGAAATGGGAGAGTTAAGAACTGAACGCGCAAGAAACAAAAAAGTAAACAAAACCCCAGCAGCCACCCGATACCTGGCTGCAGAAGCTACAAAACAAAGTCCACCAATCCCGACCAGCCCTCAGGTTTCTTTAGTATTTCTCCAGCTCAGTAGGACTTGTACAAGCTAAGCCCCTGCCAACTGTTTGACCGAGCTTGAAAACTCAGAACCTGAGGGTGGGCCGATGTCTATAGCCTACTGAGAACTGGAAGGATCCCCTTCCAATTCCCCTTTTGTCCGGGTCAATTCGGGAAACAGCGCTTCCAGTTTGGGCAGCAGATCCTGCAAGACGAAGCTCTCCAGCTTTTCGCTGGATAGGGGTTGGCGATTCATCTGCACATGGGCCACGTCGTTGCGGTACGGGCTAAGGCGAGACCAAAGATCAGCAAGCTGCTGCACATCTGGGACATGGGCGGCAATGGGAGGAAGAGACTGAGGCTGCTCTTCTTGCTGGATAAGGGATCCAGTCGCAGGGGGATCTCCCAAGAGCTGCTCTTCCCGCGGGATGAGGGATCCCAACTGGTGTTCAATTCCCTGCCGCGCTTCTCGTTCGCGGTAGTTTTGGATCCCCTCACAGAGGCAAAGGGCAGAAACCACCCACTCGCGGGCCAAGAGAAGGGCTTGGGTGGTGAAGCGCTTTTCCACATACCAGCGCAGCAGTTGAAAGTGCTTTTGAACTTGAGCTTGGGGATCCGCCGCTTTTTCTGCCGGCAGCGCCAGTTGGCTGTAGCTATCTTGAATGCTTTGCAGTAGCAGGCCAAAGGGCTTGGCAAATTGGCCCACCTCTTCTGCCAACTCCTGGGTGGAGTGTCTTTGTAACTTGCGCAAGTCCTCCTGCAGGCTGACTGGCCGCACCAGCTCCAGGCAACGGGAGATGTCGCGGATGGCTTGCCCAAAGCTCTGCAGCCGGGTGGGCTTGGGACCGGGTCTTTGCTGCCGGTAAAAGTCCCCATGAACCCTGTCCAAAAGCTGCCCCAGCTCCAGGGCTGAGCCGGTGCTGATGAACTTGTCGGTGGCCGTCAGCCAGTCCAAAAGCCGAAGGGCGGGGGTGAGATCGATAATGGGGGTTTCTGCCTGACCAGGGCGGTAGAGGCCGTAGTAGAGCCCCTGGATCTCGACATTTTTGGCCTTGCGCAAAAGGGCAGCTCCCAAGAGCACCAGCAGGGGGATGGAGCGAAAGGCGTGGGTGATATCGAAAAACAGCCGGGTGTTGGGCTCGATGCTATCAACCAGCATGTCGAAGATGGCCCAGGTCTCCGCCTCGGTTTTGCCTTCGGGAATGGCCTTGGCCACCTTCTCCACATGGGGCGGTAGATCTTCCTGCAGGCGGCTCCAGTGCTTGGCGCGGGCCTCTTCCGTCAGCAGGAGGATAATTCTGTCAATCTCAAAGAGCTGGCAGAGGGCTTTGGCAACGTAGCAGGTTTTCTCTGCCCGCCGCTCCCCAAAACAATACACCGTCTCGGTGTAATCGCCGGTGCCCAGGGTGGTCAAAAGGGTTTTAGCCATAGGGATCCTCGCGGTTGGGTCTGCAAAGCATCAAAGCACAACCGCCTGCAAGCTACCGCAACCTGGAAGCTCCCCCTTCACGAAAACAAGACGCCTTTTCCCAAGCAGTGAAGGTGGAAGGAGCCCGGGGTTAGCCTAGAAAGCAGTTGGCCTCTAGAACGATGAGGATCTGGGCATGCTCTCGACCGAAAAGCTATCGATGACTCCTGAACAGTTTCTTGCTTTGCCAGAGGAAGATATTACCTATGAGCTGGTCGATGGACAAGCTGTTCCCAAAGATGCGCCGATGTCCCCTCAGAGATTTCATGCCTCTCTGCAGAAGCGATTGCTTTTCATTCTGGATGCGTGGTGTCAGGGCAAGGGAGATGTATATACAGAGCTGGCAATTGTTTTGCAAAGGCAGGGTCAGAAGTGGCTTCCCGTTCCTGATTTGCTCTATGTTTCGTTTGAACGCTGGCCAGAGCAGCAGGTGGAAGACGGCCCTTGTCCAACAGCTCCCGAACTGGTGGTTGAGATTCTTTCACCGGGTCAGAGTTTTGGGGCTGTGGTTCAAAAAGCAGCAGATTACCTGCAGGCCGGGATCCTGCGCGTTTGGATTGTGGATCCGCAGGCCAAGAGCATCACCGTCTTCTACCCCGATGCCCCGCCGCAGACATTTGCAGGATCCCAGGCCATCCAAGACGATTGCTTGCCGGGCTTGAAGGTTGTTCCCCAGGATGTGTTTGCCCAAGCGCGGATCCCTTAGTGGGTTTAGTGCAAATAGCGTGAAACAGCCTGCTAGTTTATCTCCAGGCCATTGACAAATGCTGAGGGGATCCCAAAACAAGATTTCCTGCTAAGGGCTAATCGTGAAGCGGAAGAGCTTCTCATCGGCCAGTTGGAGAACTTCCTGGCCTGCAGCCGCCAGTTGTTCCGGGGGCAAATTCCGGTATTTGGCGATAAACTCAGGCAAAACTTGAAACTCCACCCGCTTGCCGGTCTCTCGGTGGATCACCACACTGCGCATCTTGTCCAGGGAGCCAACTTCCACCAGCTTCAAGTTCAGTTTGCCCAAACTGGCTCCTGTTGCAGCGTGCAAGCCATCCACAATACACACAAACGGGATCTCCGGCGGCGACTCGTGAATAACCTCCACCAAAAAACGGTTCCTAGAAGTGTGGGGAGTTGGATCCATTAAGCCTAGCTCCGCAAGGGCGCGCGTCCCCATGCGATAGCCGATCACTGCCCAAGGGCCGGCTCCGCCATGGATTTCTGTTACTCTCTGAACTGCTATCGCCGTCGAGTCACTTCCAGAAAAAGAACTCGGATGAGCTGGTGCTGGTGCTCCCAAAGCTAGCTGAAGCGCGATCAGTAGAAGAGAAAACGGCTGCGGCTTGGCAACGAAGAACAAGTTCATAGGCAGTGCAGTGGGGAGACATGAAAAGCAGAAAGATGCTAAGCCATCCTAAGCCCTGCCCCTTGAGCCTGCCTATGCAGGGGCGGGGGATCCAACAGCCTTCTGAGAACTATTCCCAGAACTGACTCACAAGTGCAGTGAGCCGAGAACGATGATATTGTCGAAGGTAAGCCTCCGGGCGTTGAGCACCCTTAAATGGCCGTTGTGGTCAGAAGTGCTTTGCTGGTGGCAGCAGGCTCTAACACCCCTGACTGCCCTATCCACTGATCGCCTTAGGGCGCTGTCTATCACTTGACAAGGGATAAGAGCCCCCAGTAACCTCCTTTCTGGGATGTCTTAAATTGCAGTTGTGCGCGGAGCCAGACCAATGACTGCTGAGGCTTCACCACCTGACTCAACAGACTTCCTTACCCTCGTAGTAGACTTGTGCCTGCCTGTACGAGGAGCCACGCTCCCGGCAGATCATGGATACGGCTTATTGGCGGCACTGTGTCACCGAGTGCCGATGTTGCATCGGAATCCCTGCGTCGGTATTTTGACAACAGCAGGGATCAGAGATAGACAAGGCAAAATCCTACTAACTCCACACTCCCACATTAGGATTCGACTACCTATCGAGGCAGTGGCGGAGGTGTACAAGCTAGCCGGTAAACAATTGAAGATTGGATCTCATGAGGTACAGCTAGGGATCCCTAAGATTTTTACTCTCAAACCAAGTACTTCCCTGAAAGCTCGAATCGTTACGATCAAGGGCTACACTGAGCCGGATACATTTGCCCAAGCTGCTCAGGCTCAGCTAGAGAAACTAAAGATTTCAGGCCAGGTAACAGTACTGCAAGATAAAACCGGAAAGCCTCTGCGTAAAACCTTAAGAATCAAGGGGCATACAATCATAGGTTTCTCAACATTGGTAGAAAACTTACAAGAGGAAGATTCAATTCGTCTACAGCAAGTAGGCCTAGGTGGCCGACGGCGCATGGGCTGCGGATTCTTTTTACCTTACAAGTAAGGAGAGATCTACAATGTTTAAGTTTTTACTGGCAAAATCTCTGGAGAAGCGGGATCCCAGCCGCCAATCCGAAGAAGAGTACGCTCAAGCAAAAGGCGCTGCTAAGCTTACAGGCCATGTCACGGCTGTATTATCAGCGGCTGAAGTTCTTTCAGAGCATCTAGGAGAGACTATTCAGCAGCAGTTGAGGTTGAAGGACGCAAGTCGTCTGAAATCTATTGTTAAGCTGGGATCTTATTTACATGATTGGGGCAAGGCAAACCAACATTTCCAAGAGATGATTTATCTCAAGTCATCAATTTTAGACGCCGAATCAAAAGCAAGACTTGAGAAGGCTTGGAGAGCTCACAATAAGCAACAACTTATTCGACATGAATTTTTAAGTGGCATACTTGCCTTACAGGTTAGCCCGTTTCGGGAGTGGCTAAAGAAAGTATTTACCGAAGAGGAGCTACTCTTGGCTACTTGGGCAGCAATCGGACATCATCTCAAGGCAGGAGTGGATTCACAGGGCAAGGAATCACACAAAATTACAGAGTTGCCGGATGGCACAGGAGCTGAGGTTCGTATTTACACTGACCATCGGGATTTTCAATCCATATTGAGACTGGGATCCCAGAAACTTGGACTGCCAGAAGAGATTCCAGATGTACCTTCGGCAAATTGGAAAAAAGAACAGCTAGAAGAGCATTTACATACCTTGGCAAACCAGTTCCGAGACTTTGCCAAAAGTCTAAGCTCAGATCAGCGGGCATTGGTGGCGGCGGCTAAAGCCACAGTCATCGCTGCAGATCTGGCAGGATCGATCTTGCCATCAGAGGGAGAAAACCTACAGGATTGGCTCTCTAATACTCTGAGTTTGGTTCTTCAGGAAAGCGAACTAGAGCAACTAGTTACCCAGAAACTAGGGGGAAATTCTCTACGACCCTTCCAAGAGCAAATTGCTAATACCCGCTGTCGGGTAACACTGGTAAAAGCAGGCTGTGGTACGGGGAAAACCTTAGGAGCCTATGCTTGGGCAAAAAAGTGGGCAGTGGGAAAGCGGCTGTTTTTTGGCTACCCTACCACTGGAACAGCTACTCAGGGCTACCTAGACTATGCCGAGGGATCCCCAATAGAAAAAATGCTGATGCACTCGCGGGCAGACTTAGATCGAGAACTGCTGCTAAGCGGAGAGGGCGAAAAAGATGAGGCAACTTCATCTCGTCTGGCTGCGCTGCAAGCATGGCGAAAGAAATTAATTATCTGCACTGTGGATTCCATTTTAGGTTTAATGCAAAACAATAGAAGGTCACTGTTTTCATGGCCAGTTCTAGCTCAATCTGCCTTTGTTTTTGATGAAGTGCATGCCTATGACAGTCAATTGTTCGGCGCTTTACTGAGATTCTTACGGACTTTTCGAGGTGCACCTGTCCTCTTGATGAGCGCTAGCTTTACCCCAGGACAGCTCCAGGCAATTAAGCGAGTGATGGATGAGTTGAGTGAACCTATAGAGGATCCCGTTGAAGGACCGCGAGAGCTAGAAGAACTGAAGCGCTATCAAATACAAGTAGAAGGTGACCCCACCCACTCTAAGCTCATTTGGCCGGAAGTCATCAAGGCAGTTCAGGAGAGGCAAAAGGTTCTATGGGTAACTAATTCAGTGTCCAGTTGTATTGATATTTATCAAGTTGCCAAGGAAAAACTAGAAAATAAAAATATAAAAGCCAAAGTTTTAATTTACCACAGTCGTTTTCGCTACAAAGATAGACTCACCAAGCATGAGCAGGTTATCAATGCTTTTAGTCGGCCAGAACCTGTTCTTGCTGTCACTACGCAAGTCTGTGAAATGTCCTTAGATTTAAGTGCAGATTTGCTTGTCTCTGCCACGGCTCCAGCAACGGCTTTGGTTCAGCGATTGGGTCGGCTAAATCGAAGAATGAAAAGCGAAAAAGAAGAACCCCGCGCAGCTCTCCTCTACAGATGGGATAAAAGCTCTCCCTATACTGCAGAAGAACTAGAAAGCGGGCAAAAACTAGTTAATGAGGTTAAAGACAGAGGACTAGAGCGCGTTTCACAGCGGGATTTAGCTAGCATTCTTTCTCAGCTCAGCCAAAAAGAGCCTGTTGAAGTAAAATCGGCCTGGCTTGATCAAGATTGGTGCGCTTACCCAAGCTTCCTACGCGAAAGCGGACACACAATAACGGTGCTTCTAGCAGAGGATCAGGAGTCTATTTGGGAAGCTGCTAAAGGTCGGCAGGAAAAAGCTTTGGCCAAGGGGCAAAAGCTATCGAAGATGCAAGCTTTTCTGCAAGAGGCTCAAGCCTGGGCAATTCCGATTCGGATTCCAGATCAAGAGATAGAGTGGTGGAATTGGCAGCGACGCGGATTTTATTTCGTCACAGAGCCTGGATACATCAGCTATAGTGAGGAATTTGGCACGCCATGACTGAGCTAAAGCTACACATAGGACATCCTGGGTTGACACTGCTGCATCGAGCAGGGCTGGCTGGGCTGTGGATGACTCTTAAGCAGATAGAACAAGAGATTCCACCAGAGAAGCGGCCGGGGTCCCTAACTTGGGAACTGACACCTCGACAAGTCCAACTGTTCTGGCAGGGAAATGACTTTGAGGTCATTGACTGGCTGCTTAAAGAGTCTTTTCAGCTTAACAATGGACTTATCGCACTGCGAGGAATTGATAGTAAGTCAATGCGGAAAGACTCGCAAGTAATCATTCACCAGGGGATCTTGGGAACATTTTTACAACATAACAAAACTCGCAAAATTCTTGGTGAGCAAACTGAATCTCTAGAGATCGATGAGAACTACCCACCTATCATTATCAAGTACAAAGCTTTAGAAAGCTATGTCCATCAGGAATTTGCCAAAAATCTATGCGATAAAGACGGTAATTGGCTTAGGCAGCCAATTAGCATTGCTGGCTGGCTTAATCCAGGTACCGTTGTGCGACATAATGCATTTACCTCAGATACAAGCTTTGAAGAGTCTCCAGAGATGGCCTTTATACTCCTCTACGCCTCTGTTTCTTCCTTCTACTACATTCTTCGGTCACGGCTGAAGGATCAAAAAGCTCAATATGCTCTGGTGGTTCCTGAGATTACCGATATGGAGGTCTATGCAGGCTATCGGCAAGATCCTCGGCTCCGTTATGCAAGTTATCGAGATTTACATGCTGCCGGTTTGGGAGATGCTGGGCTTAAGTTTCTGACATATCAAGAGGTTGCAGAATCCTCTCGAGGATTTAAGGTAACTCGATGTCAGGTTCTTACTCTAGGTTCTGTCCCCTGGTCGAGCCAACAAAAGTCTCGCACAGATCTATTTACTGTAGAAGCAAAGTATCATGCCTGCAAAAACTACCAGATCTGCAAAGCGGTACTACCAGATCGAGTTATCCTTAAGACAAAAGCGGAGGAAGGAAGCTTTATCGCAACAAGCTTTGCTCGTGAGATGATTGCTGAAAATCTGGCAAGAGATCATCCTTGGTATGCCGGGTTTTCAGATTGGGTTAACAGTAACGAGCGATTCAAACAACTGTGCTACGAACGCAGAGGTTTAAGTGAGATGGTCATGAGAGCAGACATGGATGATAGAGAGCGCTGGTTTGTCCAGACCTGCCATGAGGCTATTCGCTTTACCTATGGTCGTTTATATCAGAAGGCTCAAGATCGAGGAGAGCAGACTAACTTTGATAGGGAAAACGTACGCATTCGCACTGGATTAGCTCGATGTAAAAATGCAGAAAGCTTCCGTGAGTTTATTACTAACTTTTGGGCAAAAGCTGGGATAATACCAACGCTTCAAGAGCACTGGGATGATTTGATGGACTTAGTTATGGATCCCAAAGAGTGGAGAAAAGCACGGGATCTGGCTCTTCTGGCGTTAGCAAGCTACAAAGGTAAGGAGCGTCAGGAAGGTACTCAAGATAATCCCGACGGGGGCGACGCTGACTTGATTGCTCCTGCCGAATTAGAGGAGGACTAAGACCGAAGTCTCTGAAGTAAAAACTTGTGAGCTGGACAAAAAACCGACTTGGCAACAACTCAGTAAGTTGGCTTGGAGGAAAACTATGACTTTTCACCTATTTGGCAACATTTTGACTGGCTATGGCACTGCTGCAAACAACCGCGGCGAGAGTGAGGGCAATATTACTACCCTGCAAAAGATTCTCTGGAAAAATGAAGTGCATACTACTGTTTCTGC
>NZ_JANSJJ010000001.1:0-3867 GCF_047502715.1 Synechococcus sp. H55.10 | reverse complement strand
CGCGGCGAGAGTGAGGGCAATATTACTACCCTGCAAAAGATTCTCTGGAAAAATGAAGTGCATACTACTGTTTCTGCTGAAGCAATTCGCTGGGCATTGCGTTACTACTGGCAAACATCAGGAAGCGGTTGCAAGGTCAACCGACGCTGGAATGATGAAACTAACGACAACGAGTGGGAAGAGCCTAACTTTGACCCTGATCTGTACATTGATGATGATGTTTTAGGCTTTATGCGCGCGGAGGGAGCTAAAGTAGATGCCTCAGACGAAAGCTCATCTAAAGGAAAGGGGAAAAAGCCGGCCAAAGGCACTACCACTGCCAGGCGCGGTGTTTTAGAGGTAACTCGGGCAATCTCCACCCGACCGTACAGTGGAGATATAACCTTCAATGCAAGAAGCGGTCAGAAGGGATCCACTTCTCTCTACGGAACAGAAGTGCATGCCACTCGCTATCAATACGGTTTTGCAATGACCCCTGCTCGACTTCAGCGGCAAGAGCGAGTCATTGAAGTAGTGAGGGGACTGGTTTCGTTAGGGGAGGTAGCCGGCAATCACTCCCGCTTTCTCTACGATTTTTCACCAGATAGCATAGTCTTGCGCTGGACGCACGACTTTTCGCCCCGCCTGCTCTACTGTTTTGAAGAAAACTCTGAGGGAGAAATAAGCATGCCAGACTTGGTGCGTCGAGTACAAGTAGGAGATATAGATCCTCAAGAGCTATGGCTAGCAGGAGCTGCTGCCGAAACCGAGGACGGAGAGAAGCTAGCTGAATTAGGTGCTCATGTAAGTCCGGGCATTAAGTCAACGGTTGACGACCTAATTGCCATAATTCAAAGTCAAATTTCTTCTAGGGAGGCAGCATGATTCAGCTTCAGGTTGAGGTACCTATTGCTTGCTTTCGTCAATCTTGGGCCAGGGAGTTTGCCGAAACCTATCCGGTGCCGCCACCTGCTACTGTTTATGGAATGCTGCTTTCCTTGCTGGGAGAGTGGGATCGGCATCGCTATTGTGGTGCTCAACTGGCAATTGCCCTACTGAGCCAACCTCAACTTTCTACGGTAATCCGCACCTTTCGTCGCTTTAAAAGCAAAGACATTCGGGATCCGGCCAACGCCCGTCCCGACTATCAGCAATTACTCACTGACGTGCAGATTGCAGTGCTGGTTAAAGGATCCCTTGCTCATGATTTGGAAAGAGCCTTTGAGAATCCCGAATCGATTAACCGATCCGGAGGACTGAGCTTGGGGGAGAGCCGTGACCTTGTTAACTCGATAACGCCAATTCCAGTAGTTCCCAAGCAGAGTCGATGGCTAATTCGAGATGAGGACGGGATCCTCACTTTGCCGTATTGGGTCGATCACGTAGGAGCCCGTGGCACCCGCTGGCAAAGGTACTTGCTCAGAACTCTTGAGAGTGAGGAGATACCTGAATTGGCCTGGACAGAAATTCGGCCAGATTAGCTGCTGTCTGCTGTCATCCTTGCACATGTATGCGAGAACGGGCAATGCTTTGAGGCTAGATTTTGCCTCTATCTGAGGAGAAGTTTTTTTCAGTATTGTTGAGGTTTTCTCATATTCTTCATGTTGTTTATGTTTTGGAGCTTTGGATTATGCCGCTATCGTTGGCTGATTTCTCTGTACAGATAGATTCAGATTTGATTCGTGTTTCAGCGTTGCATGCATTGGCCTACTGCCCACGATTATTTTACCTAGAAGAAGTTGAGGAGCTCTACAGTGAAAACGCAGCTATTTTTGCTGGTCGGCGGCTACATACAGAGCTAGAAAAGCAAGAGGGGGAAGATTGGGAGGATCTATTTCTAGAAAGCGAGGATCTGGGTTTGCGGGGACGGGTAGATGCCCTGCGTACTCGCGACGGTCAGATTATTCCTTATGAGCATAAAAGGGGTCGGGCAGCCCGGGATCCGGACAACCAGCCCCAAGCCTGGGAAAGCGACCGGCTGCAGATCTTGGCCTATGCCTATCTGATGGAAACTGTCCTGGGGATCCCAATCCCTGAAGGACGAATTCGATACCACGGCGACAATGTGCTAGTGCGCGTTCCCCTCGATGATGCCGGGCGCCAAGCTGTGCGTCAGGCAATCGAGCAAGCAAGGTTGCTGCGCCAATCCCATCTCCGTCCCCCAATTACTGACAACGAGCGACTCTGCGCAGGCTGCTCTCTGGCCCCTGTGTGCTTACCTGAAGAAGCGCGGCTGGCTCATGATAGAGAATGGCAGCCTATTCGCCTCTTCCCGGAAGACGATGAACGGCAGTGTGTCCACATTCTAGAGCCGGGGGCGCGGGTAGGGCGCAGCGGATTCCGTCTTAAAGTAAGCTACCGAAACCAAAACGAAGAGTTTATCTCTGCTCAGCAAACCGGGCAAATTGTGCTGCACGGTTTTTCTCAAATCTCAACTCAGGCCATTTATTTCTGTGCTGAGCAAGGCATTGGGATTCACCTAATCTCTGGGGGTGGACGCTACGTTGGTAGCCTAGATCCCCGGCACGGAAGCATCCAACGCCGGATCCGACAGTACCAGGCCCTGAGCGATCCTCAAATGTGCTTGAAGTTAGCTCGGAAGCTGGTTGCGTGTCGAGGTCAAAGTCAGCGTAAGTTCTTGATGCGGCTGGGATCTGCTCGTCCACCAGAGGTAGAGCAAGCCATTGACCAAATGAGGCGAGTACTCAAGCAAGTCGATCGAGCAGAGTCATTATCAAGCTTGCTGGGTTTGGAAGGAAATCTATCGGCACTTTACTTTGCCGCTTTGCCCTATGTGCTATCAGATAAGGTGCCAGAGGAGATGCGATTTTCAGGCCGAAACCGAAGGCCCCCTAAGGATCGCTTTAATGCTCTACTGGGATTTGGATATGCCCTTTTGCTTAAAGACGTCATGAACGCTATTTTGACGGTAGGCCTAGAGCCTGCTCTCGGTTTCTATCACCAGCCTCGCTCTCAAGCACCCCCTCTAGCTCTCGACTTGATGGAAATCTTTCGCGTGCCTCTTGTGGATATGCCAATCGTAGCTTCAGTGAATCGTAAACAATGGGATCCGGAAGCAGACTTCATCATACGAGGACAACAAGTTTGGCTTAGCGAAGAAGGGCGGAAAAAGATGATTCAAATTTACGAAGATCGCAAGCAGGAAAAGTGGAAGCATCCAGTCACTAACTATTCCTTAACCTATCGTCGTTTGTTAGAGCTAGAGGTTCGCCTTTTAGAAAAAGAATGGAATGGAGAGGGTGACTTATTTGGAAACTTGGTTGTGAGGTAAACCATGGCTGAATATAAAGTTTGCTACTTAGTATGCTATGACATACGTTGCCAAAAGCGATGGCGAAAAGCGTCGAAGTTGTTAGAGGGATATGGAGAGCGAATTCAGTACTCAATCTTCCGCACTTGGCTAACATTACGAGAACGAGAAAAACTGCGCTGGGAACTAGAGAAGATCCTCAAGCCGGAAGATGGCCTTCTCATCGTGGGGATCTGCAACCGTTGTTTGGAGCGGGTGCTCACCTCGAACCGACCAGGAAGTTGGCCACAGCAGCAGAGCAGCTACAGGATCTATTGAAGAAACAAGGATCCACCGTTGTGAGAGGTATCTCAGCTTCTAACAAACCTCAAAGCCTTGCTGTAAGCGGATCCCAGCCGTTTCCACTTGCTTGGAGATGCTTGCAAAACCTCAGAACCCTCATGGGAAGCCTGTTCGCTAGGCTTTGACTGCCAGTTAGGGTACAATGGAAGCGCATGGTTTTCCTCTGATTGCCGTAAGGCGCTGAGCACCTTGCCAAGTGGCTATCGGAGCCTTGCAAAGCAAGGATTCTGAGGTGCGGCATGATTTTCCTTTGATTGCCGTAAGGCGTTGAGCAC